>NZ_JBHVWC010000043.1:0-94223 GCF_042882445.1 Kitasatospora sp. NPDC058218
CCGCGGGCGCGGGCTCTCCCCTCCGCTCTCGGGCGGGTGGTCGGGGGGGGGCGCGCGGCGGCGCCGGGCGCGGGGGGGCCGCCGCGCCCCCCCCCGCCCCCCCCCCCCACCCCCGCGGGGGCGGTTTCAGGACAACCCCGAACCCTCCTGCGTCTGCGCCTCCACGGCGGCCCGCTCCTCGCGCAACCGCACCACGTGCCGGCGGCGCGCCACCACGCCGTACGCCGAGGCCGCGCTGGCGGCGAACGCCACCAGGCCCACCCACGGCTGGTCGAAGGCGTGGCCGGTCAGGTGGTCGATCGAGTACCGCCCCGGGCCCGCCAGCCCCAGGGCGAGCCCGGTCGCCCCCAGGAACGCCGGGTACTCGTAGCCGCCCGAGGTGACGAAGAAGCCGGCCGGGGCGTGCACCGCGACCGCGCCCGCCATGGTGCCGGCCACCACCGCACCGGCCGCCGGGGTGGCCAGCCCGGCCACCAGCAGGGCACCGCCGCCCGCCTCGCCGAGGCCCGCCGCCAGGGCGCTCCGGCGGGCCGGGTGGAAGCCCATGTGCTCCATCGCCTTGGTGGTGCCCTCCAGGCCGCCGCCACCGAACCAGCCGAACAGCTTCTGGGTGCCGTGCGCGATCAGCACTCCGCCGACCGCGCCGCGCAGGGCCAGCAGGCCGAGATCCTTACGGTTCAGACACATGTCGAGTCCTCGTTCCAGCGGAGGTGATCCGGCTTCCATAGGAGCCGAAAGGACGACCCGCTTCGACCCGGGGCCGCCATCCGGGCGAATACCGGACCGCCGGGGAATAGCGGCCCGATGACCGCGACCCCGCCCGCCCAGCAGCGTGGCGGCCGAACCGCGCCGATCGCCCCGATCATGCTTGGCCCATGTTCGTCTTCAACCTGAGCAGCGCGTTCATCGCCTTCTTCGCCGTGGTCGGCCCGCCGAAGGTCCTGCTGTCCTTCGCCCGGCTGGCCGCCACCCGCAGCACCCACGAGCTGCGGCGGCTGGCGGCCTGGAGTTCGCTGATCACCGCCTTCATCGGCCTGGTGCTCGCCTACAGCGCGGACTTCGTGACCTCGCTGTTCCACATCAGCGACCAGTCACTGCAGCTGGCCGGCGGGACGATCTTCTTCGTCTACGCCGTCGCACTGGTCCTGGGCATCCACCTCGGCAGCGGCACCGGCGAGGACGACGACCACCTGCCGAACCCGATGGTGGACGGCATCCGCGAACTGCTGCTCCCGTACGTCGCGAGCCCGCTGGCGGTCACGGCGGTGCTGGTGGGCTCGCTCAGCAAGGACGACTGGGGCTGGCGGACCACCATCGTCGGGGCGTACGTCGCCGTGGTGATGATCAACTACGTCTGCGTGGCGGCGCTCGCCCCGCTGATGCGGCGCACCCACCGGACGTCACTGGAGGTGCTCTCCCGGCTGCTCGGACTGCTGCTGGCGGCGGTCGGCGTGGAGCTGTTCCTCAACGGCCTGGCGGGGCTGGGCCTGCACCTGCCCGAGGCGCACTGAGGCCGGGCCGGCGCACTGCCGGTGCGGCCGGTCGGCGCGGGCGGCCCAGGCGCCCCATGTGCCCCGTGCGCCCGGCGCGCCCGGCCCGGCGCCTCGGCGGGCAGCGGGGGGCGTTCGCGTGCGCCGGCGTCAGGGCGCGACCACCGGCCGCCAGGGCACCGGGCTGGAGAGGATCATCGAGCTGGCCGGCTGCCCGTACCCGCCGAGGCGGTCGATCAGCGCCTCGAAGGCGGCCATCGCGGGCACCGCGACCAGCAGCACGCAGCAGGCCCCGCCGGTCACCCGGTGCAGCTGGAGGACCTCCGGCCACCGGGCCACCTCCGGGTCGCGCAGCACGCAGCGCGGGCCGTAGCACTGGAGCTGGACCAGCGCGGTGATCGGCAGCCCGGCCCGGGCGGGGTCGACATGGGCGTGGTAGCCGCTGATCACCCCGTCGGCCTCCAGCCGCCGCACCCGTTCGGCGACGGCGGGTGCGGAGAGGCTCACCCGGCGGGAGAGTTCGTTGTACGAGAGCCGGGCGTCGGCCTGCAGCTCGGCCAGCAGGCGGCGGTCCACTGCGTCCATGACGGCTCCCGGTGGGGTTGATCGACTGGCTGGATCCCGCTCTTTTGCGATCGTAAAGAGATCGGCGGGAAGACCTCTCGATCGACAGGCGCGGATGCGGTTGCCGTGCCCGGTGCCCATTCAATCGGGGGCAGTGACCACCGCACAATGGGGCCCCGGCCGCAACGGACCAGCAGGCGACCGGGTCATCGGGCGGGCGGGACACCCGCCGTCCGGGTCATCAGGAGGAATCGGGATGGGGCACGACACGGTGGAGACACCCAACCTGTCGTTCGGTCGGGGTGGTGAGCCGGGTCGGGGCACCCCCTACGCCCGGTACGCGCGCCTGGAGGAGCTGCACAGCCTGCAGCAGCCGCTCAGCAAGGTGCCGGCCGAGCTGTCGTTCATCGTCACCACCCAGGTCATGGAGCTGCTCTTCGACCTGCTGCGGCAGGAGTGGACGCTGGCCCAGCAGGCGCTGCGCGAGGACGACCTACCGGGCGCGCTGGCCGCGCTGCGGCGCGGCACCCACGTGCAGAACGTCCTGGTGGAGTCCTGGGACCTGCTGGCGACCATGACGCCGCAGGAGTTCAACGCCTTCCGCTCGGTGTTCGGCGAGGCCTCCGGGTTCCAGTCCTCGGCCTTCCTGCACCTGGAGTTCCTGCTGGGCAACAAGAACGCCGCCCTGCTGCGGATGTACGACGAGGTGCCGCACACGCAGGCCGAGCTGAGCGCGGCCCTGCGCGCCCCCGGCCTGTACGACGACGCCCTGGCACTGCTCGCCCGCCGCGGGCTGGCGGTGCCGCACGAGCCCTCCGAGCAGCGGCACCAGGCCGACCCGGCGGTGGAGGCGGCCTGGCGGCAGGTCTACACCGACCCGGCGTACGCGGCGCTGCAGCCGCTCGCCGAGGCACTGCTGGACGTCGCCGAGCGGGTCACCCGCTGGCGCCAGCGGCACCTGACCTCGGTCAAGCGCGCGATGGGCGCCAAGCCCGGCTCGGGCGGCTCCAGCGGCCTCACCTGGCTGCGCAAGGCCGCCGAGCAGGACGTGTTCCCCGAGCTGTGGACCGTACGGGACGAACTGTGAGCGAGAAAGTGGGCAGGACGTTGGGCATGATCACGCGCGAGGAGTGCGCGGCGCTGGACGCCGTCGACCCGCTGGCGGGGTTCCGCGAGGAGTTCGCCCTGCCCGAGGGCGTCGTCTACCTGGACGGGAACTCGCTCGGCGCGCTGCCGGCCCGCACCCCGGAGCGGGTGCGGCAGGTGGTCGAGGAGGAGTGGGGCCGCGAGCTGATCCGCAGCTGGAACGAGGCCGGCTGGTTCGAGCAGCCGTACCGGCTGGGCCGGCGGATCGCGCCGCTGATCGGGGCCGGCCCGGACGAGGTCGTGGTCTGCGACACCACCTCGGTCAACCTGTTCAAGGTGCTGACGGCCGCGCTGCGGCTGCGCCCCGGGCGGCGCACGGTGCTCGGCGACGGCGCGGCCTTCCCGACCGACCTCTACATCGCCGAGGGCGTGACCGAGCTGTTCGAGGGCGCGCGCAGCGTGCTGGTCGCGCCCGAGGAGCTGGACCGGCACCTGGACGCCGACGTCGCCGCCGTCGTCCTCTCGCACGTGGACTACCGCACCGGCGAGCTGCTGGACATGCCCGGGATCACCGCCCGGGTGCAGGCCGCGGGCGCGCTGATGATCTGGGACGTCTGCCACTCGGTGGGTGCGCTGCCGGTCGAACTCGGCGCGAGCAACGCGGACTTCGCGGTCGGCTGCACCTACAAGTACCTGAACGGCGGCCCGGGCTCGCCCGCCTTCCTGTACGTGGCGCAGCGTCACCTCGCGGCCGGCCCGCGGCAGCCGCTGAGCGGCTGGTTCGGCCACGCCCGCCCGTTCGCCTTCGAGCCCGGGTACGACCCGAAGGGGGGCATCGGGCGGTTCCTGACCAGCTCGCCCTCGCTGCTCGGCCAGGCCGCGCTGGAGGCGAGCCTGGACGTCTGGGAGCGGGCCGACCTCGGCGCGGTACGGGCGAAGAGCCTGGCGCTGACCGACCTGTTCGTCTCGCTGGTGGAGGGGCTGGACGGGATCGAGGTGGCCACCCCGCGCGAGCACGCCCGGCGCGGCAGCCAGGTCGCCCTGCGGCACGCCGACGGCTACCCGGTGGTGCAGGCGCTGATCGAGCGCGGGGTGATCGGGGACTTCCGGGCGCCGGACCTCATGCGCTTCGGCTTCACCCCGCTGTACCTGTCGTACGTGGAGGTCTGGGACGCGGCGCGGCAGCTGGCCGAGGTGCTGGAGACCGGCGAGTGGCGGGCGGAGCGGTTCGGCCGGCGCGGCGAGGTCACCTGAGCTCCGCGCTCCGGGCGGCCGCCTCGCGCCCGGCTTGCCGTTAATAATGCCCAGCATTAAAGTCGTCCGCATGGCAAGGACGTCGGCGGGCCACGAGACCCGCGAGAAGCTGCTCCGGGCCGCGGAGGAACTCTTCGCCACCCGAGGCGTGGAAGCCGCCCTGACCAGGGACATCACCCGGCTCGCCGGGCAGAGCAACCCCTCCGCCGTGCAGTACCACTTCGGCTCCCGCGAGGGCCTGCTCGACGCGATCATGGCCGGCCGCCAGGAGCGCACCGAGCAGGCCCTCGCGCCGTTGCTGCCCGGGCTCGACCCGGCCGGCCCGGCCGAACTGCTCGGCGCACTGGTCGCCGCCGAGGCCACCGAGCTGCACACCGAACGGGGCCGGCACTGCCTGCGGATCTCCGCCCAGATCAGCCACAACAGCGGCGTCCGCACCCGGACCCCGCACCCGACGCTGGCCGGCGGCGGCTACTGGCGGCTGATCGAACTGATCGAGGACCGGATCGGGGCCGTGCCGGAACCGATCCGACTGGAGCGGATCGACCTGGTGCTCACCCTGATCGGAGCGGCCCTGGCCGACCGCGCCCGGCAGTACCTCGCCGGAACCACTCCCCTGACCGACGAGGAGACCTTCCTCGCCGACCTGGTGACGATGTCCGCCGCCATGCTCTGCGCACCGATCCCCCCGAGGAGCACGTCATGAACGACCTGACCGGCAAGACCGTCATCATCACGGGCGGCGCCCGCGGCCTGGGCGCCGAGACCGCCCGGCTCGCCGTCGCGGCCGGCGCCGCCGTGGTGATCACCGACGTGCTGGAGGCGGACGGCAAGGCCACCGCCGCCGCGCTCGGCGACCGGGCCAGGTTCGCCCGCCACGACGTGACCTCGGAGGAGGACTGGCAGCACGTGGTCGACTTCGCCGAGGCGGAGTTCGGCACGGTGCACGGCCTGGTCAACAACGCCGGGATCGCCACCGGTTCACTCCTGACGGACGAGAGCGTCGACCACTTCCGCAAGGTGGTGGACATCAACCTGACCGGCGTCTTCATCGGGATGAAGACGGTCGTCCCCGCCCTGCGCTCGGCCGGCGGTGGCTCGATCGTCAACATCTCCTCCGCGGCCGGTCTGATGGGCCTGGCCCTGACCGCCGGCTACGGCGCCTCCAAGTGGGGCGTCCGCGGCCTGTCCAAGATCGGCGCCGTCGAGCTGGGGGCCGAGCGGATCCGGGTCAACTCCGTGCACCCCGGCATGACCTACACCCCGATGACCGCCTCCGTCGGCATCCGCAGCGGCGAGGGCAACTACCCCAACACCCCGATGGCCCGGGTCGGCGAGGCCCCCGAGATCGCCACCGCCGTCGTCTACCTGCTCTCGGACGACGCCTCCTACGTCAACGGCGCCGAACTCGCCGTCGACGGCGGCTGGACCACCGGACCGACGGTCAAGTACGTCATGGGCCAGTAGCCCCGGCGACACGGCCCGCCGGGCGGTCCGCCACCCGACCGGCCGTCAGACCCCGCCGATGGACCCGTCGGACGGCTCCGCACCCGTCGACGGCCCCGCACCCGGCCGGCGGGCCCGGGGCCGCGCCGGCTCGGTGGTCACCGCACGGTCAGCTCCCGGACCAGCCGCCGGTACACCTCGAAGGCCGGCTTGCGGGTGTAGTCGTCCCGGAGCAGGCCGAACCCGTCGAAGGCGCCGGTGCCCGCGCTGTCCGCGTCGCGCAGGCTGAAGAAGGCGTAGCCCTCGACGGCCAGTTCGCCGGCGAGCCCGACGACCGTCCGGACCACCTCCTCGACCACCTCGGCCTGCCGCGACTCCGTCCGGTCCGGCCCGGTGGGCCAGCCGTGCTCGCAGATCCTGATCGGCACACCGGGCCCGATGCCCGCCTTCGCGACGCTGTCGCGCCGGAAGCCGGTGAGCACCGCGCCGACCACCTCGGCGAGCCGGTCCGGCGGGACGGGCCGGAACACGTCGGGGAAGAAGTCCAGGCCGACGTAGTCGAGCGCCCGGTGGAAGCGCTCGTCCGCGAGCGCACCGAGCTCGGCCCAGAAGGTGTCGGCGGGATCGAAGCTCAGCACCGCGTTGAACCCGACCGCGAGGTCCAGGCCGTGGGCGAGCGCCTCCTCCTTGGCCGCGACCACGCCGCGGACGAGCGCCCGGCGGACGTTCGGGGTGCTGCCGTCGAGCGCCGGGCGGTCGGCGTTGGGCTCCTCGCAGATCTGCAGCGTCGCCACCCGGTGGCCCTCCTCCCGCACCGTCCGCCGGACGAAGTCCAGCCAGCCGTCGAGGTCCCCGGTCGGATCGCGGAACTGGAGCACCAGGTCGAGCCGGCGGCCCTCGACGGCGTAGCGCTCCGGCTCGACCGGGGTGCCGGGCCCCTCGGGGTACGGACGGTAGGCCCGCACCAGCAGGGTGGGCGCCTCGCCCTGGAGTTCGCGCAGGGCCGCCTCGATCAGCGCCGGGTCGTCGGGGCTGACGGGTTCGATCACGTCGATGTCGTCACCGAGCAGACCGCCGGGATAGATGCCGAAGGTGAAAGTCATGCCGCCACCGTAGCCCATATTTTTGGTGTCACTGCAAATTTGGCGTGGCCCTATGATTTCCTCATGGGACTTCGCGAAGCCAAGAAGCAGCAGACCCGCGCCCTGCTGGCCGACACGGCGATGGGGCTGTTCGTCGAGCGCGGGTTCGAACAGGTCACCGTGGCCGAGGTGGCCGGGGCCGCCGGGGTCTCGACCAATACGGTGTTCAACTACTTCCCGACCAAGGAGGACCTCTTCTTCGACCGGCAGGACGCGGTGGTCGCCCACCTGGCCACGGTGGTGCGCGAACGGCCGGCCGGGACCTCGGCCGTCGAGGCGGTACGGGCCGACCTGCTGGCCGGCCTCGCGGCGGGCGAACCCACCTTCGGCCTGAGCGCCGAGGCGGCGGTCTTCTGGCACGTGGTCGCCCAGAGCCCCGCGCTCCGGGCCCGACTGCTGGAACTGGGCGAACGCTCGGAGGCGGCGCTCGCGGCGGCCCTGGCCGAGGAGTCGGGGGCCGACCCGGAGGACCCGCTGCCCCGGGTCCTGGCGGGCGCCGTCGCGGGGGCGCACCGGGCGGTCATCGCGGAGATCCGGCGGGGCATCGTGGCCGGTACGCCGGCCGAGACCGTCCGGGCCCGCGTCGAGGCGGCGGCAGAGGAGGCCTTCGGCCTGCTGCGGTCGGGGCTGGACCGCTTCCCGGCCGGGCCGGCGGCCCGCTGAGCACCCGGTGCGGGCGGCGGCCGGGGCGGAGCCGGGCGGGGCGGCGGGCGGGACGGTCGGGGCGGTCGGACGTGGGCAGGCCGCCCGGTCGGGTGACCGGGCGGCCTGCCGGCGGTTCAGTGCCGCGACGCGGCCGGGCTAGCTGTGGCGTCCGCGACGGCGGGCGGCCAGGACGGCGAGGCCGCCGAGACCGAGCAGGCCGACTCCGGCGAGGCCGAACACGACCGGTGCGTTACCCGCGCCGGTCGAGGGCAGCTCACCGCCACCACCGGTCGACGTGCCGGGGGCCGGCCGGTGACCGGTCGGCCGGTGACCGGTCGGGTGCGTGGTCGGGCCGGTCGGCGCGGGGCTCGACGAGCTGGGGGTCGGGGTGCCGGCCGTCGAGGTCGGCGCGGTCGGGGACGGCGAGGTCGGGGACGGCGTCGGCGAGGTCGGCGTCGGGCTCGGGGAAGTCGGCGTCGGGCTCGGCGACGTCGGCGACGGCGAGGTCGGGGACGGGCTCGGCGACGTCGGGGAGGGCGAGGTCGGCGTCGGGCTCGGCGTCACGGCACAGTCCGGCAGGTCCCCGTCGAACGGGTAACTGTGGATCTCGTAGCCGCCGTTGCCGGTCTGGATCAGGTTGCCCGCGAGGTACACCCGGCCGTTCATGCCGGGCTGGGCGATGGTCGTGGTGCCGCCCGCGTTGCCCGCCATGACCGAGCCCTGGAACTGCGCGCTGCCGAGGATCTGCGCGTTGGTGGACGTGGGGAAGTTCCACATCAGCCTGGAGCGCATCTCGGTGGTCTGGTCGCCGGGCAGACCGGTACCGGTGTAGGTGTTGATGATCGGGTCGGCCGCCAGCATGTTGACGACGACGGTGGCGCCGGCCGGGATGTTGGCGAAGACCAGTCCGATCTGCTGGGTGGCCGAGCCCAGGTTCCCGGTGACGTTGAAGACCTGCTTCATGCTGGTCCCGTCACCGGTGAAGGTCGCCTCGCTGCTGGTCACCGCGACCGTGCCGGTGGCGGTCGCCTTGGCGACACAGGCGGAGACCTCCTCGATCTGGGTCAGCACCGACTGGTAGGGCGCGGCGGCGTCCGGGTCCTTGATCGCCTGACCGGTGGGGTCGATGCTGACGGTGCCGGTGAGCGTGCCCGCGTAACGCAGGTTGCCGAAGGCCGGACCCTGGGAGTCGCTGCCGCCGATGAGGACCTGGTTGCCGGTCCTCACGTCCACATTGCCGCCGACGGTCACGAAGTCGCTCCCGTTGGGCGGCACCACCCGCGAACCGACCCCGACCACGCCCATGTTGAAGGCGCCGCCGCCCTGGCTCTTGTCGACGGTGAGGTCACCCAGGGTGACGACCTTGCCCTCGACCTCGGCGGCCCGGCCGTTCACGGTGTAGTCGCCGCCGGTGAAGACGTTGATCGTGGAGTCCCGGCCGGCGAAGTCTCCGTTGTGCGGCGGCGTCGGCCAGGTGGCCGGGCAGTCGGGGCCGGAGCACGCCCCCAGCGGCGGGGCCAACGGTGCGGCCGAACCCACCGTCAGCACCGCGGCCATCGGGAGCGCCGCGGCGGCGGCGGCCACTGCCAGCCGGACGGCCCGGCGCCTGCGGGCGGCCGGCGGCCTCTTCGTGGTGGTCGTTCTGAGACCCGGCGACCCCAAGCCCTGATCCATCGACACATTCCTCCGCACAGAGAGAAAGGCGGCAGGTCGCACAACCTGCCGCGTTTCAGTTGATCCCATCTGATATCCGATAATTACGGCACATTCAACACCAAATCGGACGATCCATACCCTACAGACCATCAGGACCGATCCCAAGCAGTCCGGGCGACCGAGCGACCGCACCTCCGCCGGCCCCCGCTAGGTTGAGTCCATGACTTCCGAGGACCAGGACCCGCACGCTCCGCTCGCCGCCGTCTCGGCCAGCGCCGATGTCCTGCGGCACCCCGAGGCCGGCGAACACCTGCTCACCACCGTCGAACGCGAGCGCGCCGCGCGATTCCGGCACGAGTCGGGGCGGGTCGACTTCACCGCCGCGCACGTCCTGGTCCGGCTCTGCGCCGCCCGCCTGCTCGGCGTACCGGCCACCGAGGTGACGCTGGCCCAGAACTGCCCCGACTGCGGCAAGGGCGACCACGGCCGGCCCTACCTGCCGGACCACCCGGACGTCCAGGTGAGCCTCTCGCACACCCGCGGGGTCGTCGCGGCCGCCGCCGGGTACCAGCCGGTCGGCGTCGACGTCGAGCTGACGGCCCGCAGCGGCTCGCTCCTCGACGTCGCCCAGCGGGTGCTCAGCCCGGCCGAGCTGCGGCAGGTCGAGGCGCACCCGGAGCCCGGGCGGGCGTTCCTGCGGCTGTGGGTGCGCAAGGAGTCGCTGATCAAGCTCGGGCGGGCCAGCCTGAACACCCTGGCCGGCGTCGACCTCTCCGCGCTGCCGCTCGACGTACCGGCGGGCGAGCCGCTGCGCAGCCGCTACCAGGACCTGTACCTGCTCGACTGGGCCGACGTCCGGCAGGGAGCGGCCGTCTCGGTGGCGAGCACCGCCGCACCGCGGGTCGCGGTGCTGACGCCGTCGGGCGCCTGAGCGCCCGGACGGATCGGGCGGCCGGACGGATCGGGCGGCCGGGGTCGCGGGCCCTGCTACTGGCGGGGCCCGGCCAGTAGCAGGGCGGAGCCGGGCGGAGCGGGCGACGTCGCGGCCCGCGTGCGGGCCCCACCCGCGCGGCAGGGGCCCGGATAAGCGGTGTTAGCGTGCCTGCTCGGGGCTCGGCAACCGTTCGCCCCGGCTGCCCGTGCCGCGTCCCCGGCGCGCAGCCCCCGTTGGATCAAAGGGTGTCCCCGCCATGGCCAAGTTCCTGCTGAGCCTGCACGTCCTCGCCTCGGTGCTGTTCGTGGGCCCGGTGGCGGTGGCCGTGAGCATGTTCCCGCGCCGGGCCAGGGCCGCACTGGCCGGCGGACCGGACCGCGCCGCCGAGGCCGGCACCCTGCGCCTGCTGCACCGGATCACCCAGGTCTACGCGCTGCTCGGGATGGCCGTCCCGGTGATGGGCATCGGCGTCGCCCAGGTGATGGACGTGCTGGGGCAGTCCTGGCTGATCGTCTCGATGGTGCTCACCGCGCTCGCGGCGCTCTCGCTGCTGCTGTTCGTCCTGCCCGGACAGCAGGCGGCGGTGGACGCGCTCGACCTCGACGCCGAGGCCCCGGAGCACGGCAAGGCCGTCCAGGGCCTGCGGCTGCTTCCGATGACGGCCGGGGTGTTCAACCTGCTCTGGGCCGTGGTCGTCGTCCTGATGATCATCCGACCCGGTTCGACCACCGGCGCCTGACCGGGCGACCCGCCGGGAGTACCGTCCTGTCATGACGACAGCGGGTATCGACACCGGTACGGGGACGGGCGTGGGGGCGCTGCTGCGCGGCTGGCGCGAGCGGCGACAGCTCAGCCAGCTGCAACTGGCACTGCGGGCCGACTCCTCGGCCCGGCACATCAGCTTCGTCGAGACCGGGCGCTCCCGGCCCAGCCAGGAGATGGTGCTGCGGCTCGCGGAGCAGCTGGACATCCCCGTCCGCGAGCGCAACTCCCTGCTGCTGGCCGCCGGTTACGCCCCGCACTACCCCGAGACGCCGCTGGACGACCCGGCGATGGAGGCGCTGCGGGCCGGCATGGAACGGCTGCTGGCCTCGCACGATCCGTACCCGGCCGTGGTGGTCGACGGCACCTTCCGGGTACTGGCGGCCAACCGCTCGCTCGGCCTGCTGCTCTCCGGCGTGGCCCCGCACCTGCTGGAACCGCCGCTCAACGCCATGCGGATCACCCTGCACCCCGAGGGGCTGGCACCCCGCATCGTCAACTTCCGGCAGTGGCGGCGGCACCTGCTGGAGCGGATGGACCATCAGATCTCACGGGTCCGCTCGGAGCCGCTGCGGGCGCTGTTCGACGAGGTCCGCGCCTACCCCGAGCCGGAGTCGGCCTTCGACGAGCCCGAGGAGGACATCACCGAACTGTTCCCGTTCGCCCTGCCCATGCGGGTGGCGGTCGACGGGCAGGTGCTGTCCTTCCTCTCCACCATCGCGACCTTCAACACACCCATGGACGTGACCGTCTCCGAGCTGGCCATGGAGACCTTCCTCCCGGCCGACGCGCAGACGGTCGCGTTCCTGCGGGCGGCGGTACCGGCCGATCGTTAGCGGGCCGCCCGGTCGAGGCCGCCGGGCACCGGGCACCCGGCCGGTCGTCCGCGGACGGGTCACGTCGCCGATCGTCAGCGGGCCGCCCGGTCGAGGCCGCGCAGGGCGGTGAACTGGAGGGCGGCGAACAGCAGCACGGTGCCGGCCTGCGCCGGGATCCAGACCAGCCCGGCGGTGCTCGGCTCCAGCCAGACCGCCATCGCCACCAGGCTGAGCGCCGCCCAGACCACGTTGATGTCGATCACCGCCTGCACGGCGAGGCGGGCCGGGCGACGGCGGGCGGCCAGGACGCCGACCGCGAGGCCGAACACCGCGAGGACGGCGCCCAGCTCGACCAGGGTGGAGCTGCCGACACCGAGCAGGTCGCCGAGCGGGCCGGCGAAGGCCAGGTAGGCGAGGCCGTTGCCACCGCTGACCAGGGCGTCGAGGGCGAGGAAGCGGCGAAGGTCCTGCCGGCCCTTCCGGTCGGCGGCGGAGGTGGGGCGGGCGGCGGCGAGGGTGTTCGCGGGCATGGCGGATCAGCCTCCGGAGAAGTGGTCGGATCCCGGTGCGGTCGGCGCGACCAGGTGCTCCACACTCTGCCCGGACGGGCCCGGGGCGTCGATTACCTCCGAGGTAATGGCCCAGGTCAGCGGCTGGATCGGCGTCGGACCGGGGGTGGGCCGGGGCCTGGTTCAGGGGTGAACCGGGGCTGATTCAAGGGGTGAGCCGGGCCTGGTTCAGGGCCGTGGCCGTGGACGCTGCAGCGGGACGCCCGCCCGTTTCACCGCGCGGGCGACGATCGCCGTCTCGGCACGGTCGACGCCGAGCGGGCCGAGCGTCCCGGTGAGGAAGCGGTAGAGGCCGCCGTGATCGGCGCAGAACAGGGTGGCCACCAGGTTGGTCGGACCGCTGGTGGCGAAGACCCCGTGCACCTGCGGGTGGCGGGCCAGCGCCGTACCCACCTCGGCGAGCCGGCTCGGGGGGACGTCCAACCAGAGGTTGGCGTCCACGGCCATGCCCAGCAGCCGCGGGTCGACGGTGGCGTGGGTGCGGAGCAGACCGGCGGCGGCGAGCCGGTGCAGCCGGCGGCGGACGGTCGACTCGGGTGCGCCGACGGCCGCCGCCAGGGTGGCGTGGGACTGCCGGGCGTCGACGGACAGGCGGGCGAGCAGGGCGCGGTCGAGCGCGTCGAGCGGGGGCTTCTCCCGGGGGTGGTCGGCGGCCGTCGAGGTCTGGGCCGTCGGGGTCTGGGCGGCCGGGGTCTGAACGGTCGGCGCGGGTGGGGCCGGGGCCGGGGTCAGTGCAGCCACCTCGGCCTCGTCCAGGTAACCCGCCTGCCACTGCCCCGCGTCGGAGAAGGCGTGCAGCACCGCGTGCGTGGTGGTCTCGGTGACCGCCGCGGTGGCGGGCAGCTGCCCGTACAGCAGGCGGTCCCGGGCGCCTGCGTCGCTCAGCATCACCGCGCCGACCTCCTGCCCGCCGAGCATGACGTCGACGAACGGGACGTCCGGGCGGTCGGCCAGGGCCTGCGCGATGGTGTCGACCTTGCCGCGCAGCACCCGGACCCGTAGCAGCAGCGCACCGACGGCGGCGTCCTCGACCTCGGGCATCCGGACCACGCGCAGCAGCCCGGCCTGCTGCATCCGGGCCAGCCGACGGGTGACGGTCCGGGCGGAGACGCCGAGCACCTCGGCGATCCGGCCGGTCTCGGCCCGGCCGTCGACCTGGAGGGCACAGACCAGGCGGCGGTCCAGCAGGTCGAGCACGGTGTCCGGATCCGCAGTCGAGATATCCATGGTGTCCGATCTCCGTCAGTACCAGCCGACATGGAGTCCTGTTCGGCAGCAACGACGGTACTCCTTGTCCTGGACGGCCGGGAGGCTCCCCGGCCCGCGACGGATCGGAGGACGGCCATGGACGAGGTACGGGAGCTCAGGGAACTGCTGCCCGGGGTCGAGGCGGCGGTGCGGGAGGTCGGCGCACGGCTGGCGGCGGTGCGCCCGGCCGGGCCCACCCCCGGACGGACGGTCGCGGAGGCGATGGCGCACTTCGCCGAGGTGGACGGCCCGGCCGCCACCCACCTGCGGGCCCGACTGGGTGAACTGCGCCCGCGGGCCGGCCGGCTGACGGACGAACTGGCGGGCGAGGTGCCGGCCGAGGGCGAGTGGTGGCTCTGCGACGCCGTCGACGGCGCCGTGCAGTACCTGCTCGGCCAGCAGCAGTGGGCGGTCACCGCCACCCTGGTGCGGGACGGCGTCGCGGCGCTGGCCGTGGTGCACACCCCGGAGCTCGGCGGGCGCACCTTCCGCGCGGTGCGGGGCGGCGGCGCCGAGCTGGACGGGCGGCCCGTCGCGCCGCCGGAGCGCGAGCTGTCGGCGGCCGTCGCCGGGACGGGCCAGCCGCCCCTGGTCGCCGCGGACCCGGTGGCGCTGCGCCGCGCCGGCGAGTCGCTGACGGCCGTGCTGGGCTCGGTCCTGGCGGTCCGCAGCCTCGGGCCGACCTCGCTGCAGGTCGCCCAGGTCGGCTCCGGACAGTTGGGGCTGTTCTGGGAGTACGGGGCGGACGCGGGCAACCTGCTGCCGGGCGCGCTGATCGCGGCCGAGGCGGGCGCGACGGTGACGGACGCCGCCGGGGCGGCCTGGACGGCCGGCTCCGACAGCTTCCTCGCCGCCGCGCCCGGGCTGCACGCGGACCTGCTGGAGGTGCTGCGGACGGTGCGGTGATCAGCCCGCCGGATCGAGCCCGAAGAGCGTGGCGGCGTTGTCGTGGCAGACCGCCCGCAACCACTCCTCCCCCAACCCCAGCGCGGCCAGCGCCTCCAGCTGGTGCACGTACCGGTACGGGATGTTGGGGAAGTCGCTGCCGAGCAGGACACGGTCCTGGAGAGCGCGCAGACGCGGCAGCTCGGTGCGCGGGAACGGGTCGTCGGCCTCGACGAAGTCGGTGAACGCCATGGTGGTGTCCAGCCGGACGGACGGGTGGCGCTCGGCGAGGTCGAGGAAGTCCCGGTACTCCGACATGCCCAGGTGGGCGACCACCAGGGGAAGCCCCGGGTGCCGGTCCAGCACCTCGCCGATCGGGCCGGGGCCGGTGAACTTGCCCGCCACCGGCCCGGATCCGCAGTGCACGACCACCGGGGTGCCGGTCTGCGCGAGCAGCCCCCAGACCTCGTCCAGCCGACGGTCCGTCGGGTCGTAGCCGCCGACCTGGAGGTGCGCCTTGAACACCCGGGCGCCGTCCTCGACCGCCCGCGCCACGTAGGCGGGCGCCTCGGGCTCGGCGAAGAAGGTCGCGGTGTGCAGGCAGTCCGGGGTGCGGGCGGCGAAGTCGGCGGCCCAGGCGTTCAGCCAGGACGCCATCCCGGGCTTGTGCGGGTACAGCATGGACGTGAACGCGCGGACGCCGAACTCCCGCAGCCGCTCCACGCGTTCGGCCTCGGCGACGCGGTAGGTGATCGGCCAGGAGCGGTTCACGAGCGGGCCGGCCGCGTCGAAGTACGCCCACACCTTGTCGAGGACGCTCTTCGGCATGAAGTGGGTGTGCACGTCGACCAGGCCGGGCAGGCCGAGGGCCTGCCAGAACCGGCGGACCTCCGCCACCTCGTCCCCGCTCACGCGGGCACCGGGCGGGCGCGGTCGATGATCGCGCCCGCGCCGAGGCCGGCGGGCAGGGTGCCGAAGGCCGCGCCGTGGTCGCCGCCGAGGCGGGAGGCGCAGAAGGCGTCGGCCACCGCCGGATCGCCGTGGCGGACCAGCAGCGAACCCTGGAAGGCCAGCGCCATCGCCTCGACCAGCCGGCGCGTCCGGTACTCCAGATCGCTCGTGTCGGTGAGCTGCTTGCGGAGTTCGGCGACGGCGGCGTCGAGCCGGCGGTCCGCGCCGGCGGCGGCGTCCAGCTCGCCGAGGAAGGCCTCGACGGTCTCGGGGTGCTTGGCCATCGCACGCAGCGCGTCCAGGGCGGCGACATTGCCGGAGCCCTCCCAGATCGAGACCAGCGGCGCCTCGCGGTAGAGCCTGGGCATGCCGGACTCCTCGACGTAACCGTTGCCGCCGAGGCACTCCAGCGCCTCGGCGGCGTGCGCCGGACCGCGCTTGCAGACCCAGTACTTGGCGACCGCCAGCCCCAGCCGGCGCACCAGCACCTCCGTCTCGTCCCCGGCGAGCGCCCGGTCGGTGGCCTCGGCGAGCCGCATCGCCACGGTGGTGGCCGCCTCGGACTCCACGACCAGGTCGGCGAGCACGTTGCGCATCAGCGGCTGGTCGACCAGCGCCTTGCCGAACGCCCGCCGGTGCAGCGCGTGCTGGACCGCGCGGGTGGCCCCGAGCCGCATGCCGGAGGCGGCGCCCAGGGTGCAGTCGAGGCGCGTCATGTTGACCATCTCGATGATGGTCCGGACCCCACGGCCCTCCTCGCCCACCAGCCAGCCGATCGCGCCGTCGTACTCGAGCTCGGCGGAGGCGTTGGACTTGTTGCCCAACTTGTCCTTGAGCCGCTGGAGGTGGAGGCGGTTGCGGGAGCCGTCCGGGAGGACGCGGGGCAGCATGAAGCAGCTGAGCCCGCCCGGCGCCTGGGCCAGCGTCAGGAAGAGGTCCGACATCGGCGCCGAGGTGAACCACTTGTGGCCGGTCAACCGGTAGGTGCCGTCCGCCTGCGGGGTGGCGGTGGTGGTGTTGGTGCGGACGTCCGAGCCGCCCTGCTTCTCGGTCATCGACATGCCGGCGATCAGCCCGCGCTTGCCGTGCGGCTCGCGCAGCCCGAAGTCGTACTCGGTGGCGGCCAGCAACGGCTCCAACTCGGCGGCCAGCGCCGGATTCGCGCGCAGGGCGGGGACGGAGGCGTAGGTCATCGAGATCGGGCAGGTGTGGCCGGCCTCGACCTGGCTCCAGACGAAGAACTTGGCGGCGCGGGCGGCGTGCGCGCCCGGCCGGTCGTCCCGCCAGGGCGTGGCGTGCAGGCCGTGGCCGACGGCGGTGCGCATCAGCTCGTGCCAGTACGGGTGGAACTCGACCTCGTCGATCCGGTGACCGAAGCGGTCGTGGGTGCGCAGCACGGGCGGGTACTCGTTGGCCAACCGCCCCCAGTCGGCGGCCTGTTCGGAGCCCGCGAGGCGGCCGAGCTCGTGCAGCTCGGCCTCGGCCCAGCCTGCGCCGGCCCGGTGCAGGGCCGCGAGCAGGGCCGGATCGGCGGCGGTGTCGTGCCCGTACGGCAGGGGCACCTGGTTGGTGACCTCGTGCGTCCTGGCGGCCGCGTACGCCGCTTCGGGGGCGGGGGCGGGGGTGGCGGGGGTGGCGGGTGCGGGGGTCGTGCTGTCGCGTGTGGTGGCGTCGGGCGTGGTGGTGTCAGGCGTCGCTGTCATCGCGTCCTCCCAGGGCACGCAGGGTGAAGGAGACCAGAGCGGGGACCACCTCGGGCGGGGCGTCCCCGGAAACGGGTGCATGGGCCGCGGCGAGCGGGCCGGCCAACGCCTCGCCGACCGCGCCGACCAGGGCGGCCGCGGTCAGCTCCGGGTCCTGCCGGGGCAACTGGCCGGCCGCCACGGCGGCGGCGATCTCGGTGGCGATCACATCGCGGAACGCCCGGCGGAACACCAGGCGTTCGGCGTCCACCACGGCGTCGGCCGGCTCGACCAGCAGCACATGGGCGAGCCTGGGCGCACGCAGGGCGCGGGCGGCGAAGGTCTCGACCACGGCGGCGATCCGCTGCAGCGGGGTCTCGCGCCGGGCCACGGCCTCGGTGACGGCGGCGATCTCCCGGGTGACCACCCGGCGGAACAGTTCGACGGACAGCTCGGCCTTGTTGGCGAAGTGCTGGTAGAGGCTGCCGGTGGCGATCCCGGCGCGGTCCGCCACCGCGGCCATCGAGCAGCCGCCGTAGCCGCGCTCGGCGAGCAACCCCACCGCGGCCTGCAGGACCGCCTCGCGCTGGGCGTCCAGGCGGGCTTGTACGGCGGGGGTGCGTCGGTAGGCCATGGAAGTATTGAAGCACTGATTCAATCCTTCGGGGAGAGGGCGCGCACCGTTTCGCCGCTGCCCGGTCCCTGATTTCCGGCCTCGTGCCTCCGGTCTCGGATTTCCGCCCACCGGCCTCTGGCCCCGCCCTCCCGGTCGCCGTCGAGCAGCCGGAGCGCGTGCACGCCGAAGGGCCACCCGTCGCTGGTGCGACGGGTGGCCCCGGGTGGTGCGTGCGACTCCGGCCCTGCCGGCCCGGCGGTGCGGCCCGGCCGGGCCCTGCGCACTACAGCCGGTGGTGCTCCAGCTTCAGGCCTTCCTCGTCCAGCGGCCCGAACGGCGGGATCTGGTGGGCCTGGGCGAGGGAACGGGCGGCGGCCGGGTCGGCCAGACCGGCCCACTCCAGCACCTTGGCGGTGGCCTCGGTCGACTCGTCGGCCTTCAGCTTGCCGATGTTGGAGCCGTGGTTGCCCCCGGCCACGGTGTAGACGTAGCTGTCCTCACTGCCCCAGCCCAGCTGGAACGGCTCGGCACCCCACGGGTCGTTCTGACCGTAGACGAAGATCATCCGCTCGGCGGAGTGCTTCACCCAGCGGTCGATGTCGCGCATCGCGGACGGGTCGAAGCGCATCGGGATGTTCTTCGGCACGTAGGTGCGCGGCGAGTACAGCTCCTTGTAGTCGTAGTGCTGCAGGCCCTTCAGGTGCGAGACGTCGAAGGAGGGCGCGCCCAGCTGGGTGCCCGCCTGGTAGTAGTACGCGGTGTACTGGGCGAGCGACTGGTCGCTGTTGCCGGTGATGCCGGACTGCGAGTCGAACCACGCGTACAGCTGGTCGTCGGTGGCGGTGGCCGCCACCGGGACCGAGGCGCAGTCCGCCTCGGTGCTGTACTGCCAGAACGCCCAGACGACGTCCAGCACGCCCGCCTCGTACGCCCGGTCGGCGCTGCCGGTGGTGGTGAAGGTGGAGCCGGCCGCCGCGTTGTCGGCCACGTAGCGGGCCTCCAGGCGGTCCCGGCGGACGAGCAGCTCGCGCTGCGCGGCCGCGAGCGTGGCGCGGCACTCCGGCGTGCCGACGGTCCGGAAGAACTCGGCGTAGGCGGAGTCCTCGCGGTTGTCGACGTCGTTCGGCGCGACGTAGGCGACGGTGCCGGCCACGTCGTCCGGGAAGAAGCGGCGGTGGTAGGTCGAGGACATGCCGCCCTTGCTGGCCCCGGTCGAGAGCCATGCGCGCTGGTAGATCCGCTTCAGCGCGGTGATGATCCGGTGCGAGTCGGTGGCGGCCTGCTGGATGCCGGCCTTGGTCCAGTCGGCGGGCTCCGGGCGGGACGGCGAGAAGTAGCGGTACTCGATCGAGACCTGGTTGCCGTCGGTCAGCCGGGTCGGCTCGGTGCGCGAGGGGTTGGTGCCGAGCGTGTAGCCGTTGGTGTAGAAGACGGTCGGGCGGTCGTAGCCCCGGTGCAGCACGCTCAGCCGCTGCTGGAAGGTGCCCAACCAGGGGCGGAAGTGGTCGATCGGCTGGGTGTAGGTGAGCAGGAAGTAGCGGTGGCCGGTGGTGGTGGGCTTCTCCTCGGTGACGGTCATCCCCGGGATCGCCGCCAGGCGGTCCTTGATGTCGGCCGCGGGGTCGTCGGCGACGGAGGATCCGGCCGCGGCCGCCCCCGGGTCCGCTCCGGCCGCCAGGGCCGGCGTCGCCAGGCCGAGGCCGAGCAGCGGTATCAGCAGAACGGCGACCAGCAGCCTTCTGAGCTTGGTGGACATCAACTCTCCATCGGGTCAACGGAACTGTTCGACACTCTCCGGCAATCGGCGCCCGACTGCCGGACAATCGGCCGTCCGGTAGACGGCCGAGTGGGCCACCCGCGGATCGCGGATGGCCCACCGGGGAAATATGTGCTGGTCAGGGGCGCGGCAAGGTGCAGCCGGACCGGGTGAGGTCGAGGCGGTTGCCGGCGGCGAAGCAGGCCGGGATGCCGTAGGTCTCCTGGGCGTAGTTGATGCCCTGGCGGACGGTCACCACACCGTTCTGGTCGACCTCGCACGGGTTGTTGTCCGTGCAGCGCTGCCCGTCCTCGTTGCCCGTGTTGTTCACGGCGACGACCTGGCCGGTACTGGCGTCGACCACCGGGGAGCCGGAGGTGCCGCCGATGGTGTTGCAGCTGGAGGTGTAGCGGACCGAGTCCTTCCAGGTCCAGGAGCCCTCCTTGAGCCGGTAGACGAAGCCGTCGACCGAGCAGGAGTAGATCTTCTTCCAGTACCCCGAGACGACCTTGATCGCGGTGCCCTGCACGGGGTGGCTCGCGGAGACGGTCAGCGGGGCGATCCCGTAGCTGGACTGGATCGCGGCGTAGGTGGTGTTCAGCTGGTAGATCGACACGTCGGTGTCGGTCATCGTCCCGTAGACCACCTTGGTCGCGCGCAGCGTGGCGACCTTGGAGCCGGCGCCGTTGAGCAGCGAGAACGTGCGGCTGGAGGACTGGTTGACGACCACCTCGCCGGGGCCGGGGAACCCGGTCTCCAGGCAGTGGCCGTTCGAGAGGACGAGCGCCGGGTCCGTCGCGGCGGAGCCCGGGAGCCGGACGAGCGAACCGGAACAGTTGCTGAGCGCCACCGTCCCGGCGAAGTTCACGGCGGCGACGGCCTGGGCCTGCTGGTCCTGGGAGGGGGCCTGGGCTTCGGCCACCGATCGGGCCTGCGCGCCCGCCGGCGACGAGGCGACCGCGGCGGGGGCACCGGCCAGGGCGGTGGCCCCGGCGAACAGGAACGCGGCGAACATGCCTATGAGCGGCTTCTTCATGAGAGACCTCTCGTTGTGGGGGTGCACCAAAACTGGCGCGGACATGACGAGATGTCAAGAGTCCGACCACGACGATGAGGTCAGGCACAGGAGGCGCCTCCCGGGGCCGGGGCCGAGCCCAGGCCCGAGCCCGAGTGGGGTGGGCAGCATGGAGTGCAGCAGCGTGGGGTGGGACAGAGCCAGGCGGGGCCGGAGTGGGCCGGAATGGGCCAGTCGGGGCGAGGCGGCCCGGACAGTGGCCGGGCGGGAGGCCAGGCGGGCGGGAGACCAGGCGGGCGGACCGGCCATCGAGCCCGGGGAACCGTCAACCACCCTGCCAGTGACGGCGGCCGAGGCTGATCAGGCGCAGCTGGAGCCTGGCAGTGGCGGCGATGTGCCGCCCACGGGCCGGATCGGCGTCGTGCGCCTCCAGGAAGGCGGCGGCCGTGGAGACCATGTGGTCGACGTACAGCTCGGCCAGCATCCGCAGGTCCTCATCGCTCCACCCGTGCGACACCGGCTGGAGCGCGAGTGCCGCGCCGACCTCCGCGGCGAAGCGCCCGAGCTCGATGTCGATCGCCTCCCGCACCTGCCGCACGCCCCCGTGCCGCTCGCGCGCCAGGAAACGTACGTGCGGCCGGTGTTCGCGCACATGCCGCTCGATGACATCCACCGTCCGGTCGATCAGCTCCTCGGACCCGCCCGCGCCGGCCAGCACGGAGCGGATCATCACATGGAGACTGGCGAGCGACTCCTCGACCAGCGCCACCCCGAGCGCGGCGAGGTCCGGGAAATGCCGGTAGAACGCGGCCGGGGACAGCCCGGCGGCCCGGGTGACCTCGCGGACGCCGAGGCTCGCGAGATTCTGATCGGCCAGCAGGCGCAGCCCCGCATCCAGCAATGCGCGCCGACTCTGCTGCTTCTGGGCCTGTCTGGCCCCAACGGTGTGACTCACGCCATTCAGTAAACAAGTGTTTGCCGAAAATGGCCAGCCCGGCGTAGAGTGACGGAGGATTCAGCGAACACTTGTAAACCCAAGGCGGTGTTAGCCGCCGGAAGGGCCCGCCATGATCCTGCTCACCGCCCTGGTCGCCATGGGTGTCCTCGTCGGCGCCGCCGCGCACACCTCACTCCCGGTCTTCCTCACCGCCTCCGCCGCCATCACCACCTGGCTGCTCGCGTTCGGCGCCCGCGAGGGCATCGCCCGCCTGCGGCAGCGCTGATCCCCTGACCCTGCCCCTGAGCCCTGACCGTCCCGCCCCGCCGTCCCGGAAGGACCCTGTCGTCATGAGCACCGCCACCGGCGCCACCGCTCGGCGCCACCGCACCGCCGAGGCCGACAACCTGGCCGTCGCCTCCTTCCTCCTCGGCCTCCCCGGCCTGCTGCTCTTCAACATCGTCCTCGGCCCCCTCGCCATCACCCTCGCCACGCTCTCCCTGGTCCGGGGCACCCGCCGTCGCGGGCGCGCCGTGCTCGGCCTCGCACTCGGCATCGCCGGACTGGTCGTCCTCGCCGTCACCACGGTCGCCGGCCATGGCGTGCTCTGGCAGATCGGCGACTGAGCCGACGTCGGACACTCCCGCCCTCGCGCCCCGGATGCCCTGGCGTCCCCCGGGCGTCCACCGGGCGGCGCCGGCGCACCGGTCCAACGGCGGAAGCGAGCCGCTCGAACGACTGATCCAGCCAACCTGAGGCGCGAAGCCCGTCCGCCCCCGTACTGTGGCGACATCGGCCGGGTGACGACATGGGGGCTGGAGTGACGACCGAGTACCAGAGTGACGCGCAGTCGGGGCGGACGGGAGGCCCCGGGCGGGCAGGCCGGCTGCTCGCCGTCAGCGACCTGCACGTCTCCTACCAGGAGAACCGCGACCTGGTGGAGAAGCTGCAACCCGACTCCCCCGACGACTGGCTGATCGTCGCCGGTGACATCGCCGAGATCACCACCACCATCGAGTGGTCCCTGGGCCTGCTCGCCGAGCGCTTCGCCAAGGTCATCTGGGCCCCCGGCAACCACGAGCTGTGGACGCACCCCGACGACCCGGTTCAGCTCCGCGGCGTCGCCCGCTACGAGTACCTGGTGGAACTCTGCCGCCGCCTCGGCGTCGTCACCCCCGAGGACCCGTACCCGGTCTGGGAGGGTGCCGGCGGACCGGTCGCCGTCGCACCGCTGTTCCTGCTGTACGACTACACCTTCCGGGCGCCGGGCACGACCACCAAGAAGGAGTCCCTGGAGGCCGCGTACAACAGTGGTGTGGTCTGCTCGGACGAGCGGCTGCTCCACCCGGACCCGTTCCCCGACCGCGACTCCTGGTGCCGCGAGCGCGTCCGACTCACCGAGAAGCGGCTGGCGGCCTGTGACCCGGAGCTGCCGCTGGTCCTGGTCAACCACTACCCGCTGGTCCGCCACCCCACCGAGATCCTCTGGTACCCGGAGTTCGCCCAGTGGTGCGGCACCGAGCTGACGGCCGACTGGCACCGACGCTTCAACACCGCCGCGATGATCTACGGCCATCTGCACATCCCCCGGGTGACCAGCTACGACGGCGTCCGCTTCGAAGAGGTCTCGCTGGGCTACCCACGCGAGTGGCGCCGCCGCGGCCTGCCGGACCCACTGCTGCGGCAGGTCTTCCCCCAGGACGGCTGAGCACCGACCCCGGCCGGGCACCGGACCCGGCCGGGGGACCGAGCACGGCCGGGGGACCGAGCACGGCCGGGCACTGCGGAGGCCGGGTACCGGAGGGCTTGCCCCCGAGGGCGACGGGGCCTGGGTCGAATCACGGCAGGCATGTGCCCCTCCGGTGCACCCACCCCACCCGATGCTCGCCCCGCGCTCGAACCGTCGCCCCGTCACGCACTCACCCCCTCACTCCGTCGCGATCGCCCGGAGCACGTCCAGCCGCGCCGCCCGGCCCGCGGGCCGCAGACCCGCGACCGCACCCGCCGCCAACCCGGCGACCAGCACGATCACGAGCTGTCCCGGCGGGATCGCGAACGAGCCCGTCCCCGCGCTGTCCGAGGCTCGCACCAACGCCCAGCCGAGGAACGCCCCCAGGCCGAGCCCGCCGACCGTCCCGAATGCGGCCACCAGGACCGATTCCCAGCGCACCATGCCCCGTAGCTGCGCCCTGGTCTGACCGACTGCCCGCAGCAGCCCCAGCTCCCTGGTCCGCTCGTGCACGGCCAGGGTCAGCGTGTTGGCGATACCGAGCAGCGCGATCAGCACGGCCAGCGCCAGCAGCGCATAGACCACCGAGAGCATCATGTCGACCCCGGCGGCCGCGCTCGCCGCGTACTGGTCCCGGTCCTGCACCTGCGGGTTCCCGAACGGCGCGGCGGCCTTCTCGACAGCGGCCCGACCCACGCCGAGCGGCACCGAAGCCTTGAGCCCGACCGCGACCATGGTGTCCGCGTCCTGTCCACGGTGCGGGGCCCAGGCCTGGCGGGTGATCAGGTAGTCCCCGGCCAACCCTCCGTCCTCGTAGAGGGCGCGGATCGTGAACGGACCGCCGGTGCCGTCCGCGAAGGCGACACTCACGCTCTGGCCGAGCCGCCAGCCCCGCTGCTGCGCCTCACTACGCGTGACGGCCAGGCCGTCGGTGCCGAGCGTGTCGAGGGCGCCGTCGACGCGGCCGAGGTCGACGATTCCGGCCAGTCGCGCCGGGTCGGTGACGTCCAGCACCCGCCCGTGGCCGTCGATCCGCGCGACACCCCGACCAAGGCCCACCGTCTGCTGCACCTCCGGCAGTTGGGCGAGCGCGTCCGCCAGCTTGGGGCTGACCCCGCTGCCGCCCGCACCGAACGAGGGCGCGGTGACGGCGAGATCCCCGGCGAAGGACGAACTCACCGTGGAATCCAGGGTGGCCTTGATGGAGGCGCCGAACACCGTGAACAGCGTGACCACGGCGACGCCGATCATCAGGGCGCTCGCCGTGGCCGCCGTGCGGCGCGGATTGCGGGCCGCGTTGCGGCGGGCCAGCGTGCCGGACACCCCGCGCAGCCGGGGCAGCGGCGCGCCCAGCGTCCGGACGGCGAGGGCGGCGGCGACGGGGCCGAGCACGACCACGCCGGCCAGGACAGCCAGCGCACCACCGGCGGTCAGCGCGACCGACGGCCCGTCCGTCGCACCGACGACGGTGACCGGAACACCCACCGCGACCAGCAGCCCGCCGAACACCACCCGGGCCCTGCCGGACCACCCTTCGGCGGCACGGTCCACCCCGGTCTCGCGCAGCGCCGCCAGCGGCGCGGTGCGCCCCGCCCGGACGGCCGGCAGCAACGCCGAGCCCACCGCGACCAGCGTGCCGACGAGCAGTGGCAGCACGACCGCGGCCGTACTGATCACCATGCCGCCCGTCGGCAGCGAGAAGCCGAGCGCCGAGAACAGCGTCTTGAGCCCGGCCGCCACGCCGATCCCGGCGAGCAGCCCGCCGAGCGAGGCCAGTGCGCCGACGGCCAGCGCCTCCGCCAGCGTCGCCCCGAGCACCTGGCCGCGCACCGCGCCGAGCGCCCTCAGCAGGGCGTTCTCCCTGGTCCGCTGGGCGACCACGATCGCGAAGGTGTTGTGGATGGTGAAGGTCGCGACCAGCAGCGCGATCCCGGCGAACACCAGTAGCAGCGTGGTGAACATGGTCAGGAACCGCCCCGACACCATCGCGGTGCTCTCCTGGGTGGCCGCCGTACCGGTGATCGCCTCCACCCCGCTCGGCAGCTCCGGTGCGATCCTCCTCACCAGCTCCTGCTGGGAGGTCCCGTCCACCGCCCGGAGCTGGATCGAGCCGGCCTGGCCCGTGCCCTTGGGCGTGAGATACCGCTCGGCGTCCCCGAGGGTCAGTGCGGTGAAGGTGCTCGGCCCCATCCCGTCCGCGCTGTCCCCGAAGGTGGCGATGCCGACGACGGTGACGGTCACCGGATCGGGGGTGCGCAGCACGGTGGTGGAACCGACGTGGAGCCCGCCGGCCTTCGCCGCACCGCGGTTGACCACCGCCTCGCCGGGCGCTTGCGGCACCCGGCCCTCGGCGAGCCGGTAGGGGTTGAGCCGGCCGTCGGTGATCCAGTTGCCGGCGAGGGTCGGCGGCCCCTGCCCGCCGACCGGCTTGCCGTCGCTGCCGACCAGTTGTCCGGCGCCCTGGACGGACGCCTCGGCGGCGGCCACCCCGGGGACGGCCCGCAGTCGCTCGGTGAGCGCCGTGTCGACGGGCGCCCGCACGCCGCCGGGCGTCCCCGGGGAGTCCAGGACGTCGGCGCTGCGGACCACCACGTCGGTGCCGGCGTTGGCGTCCGCGAACAGGGTGTCGAAGTTGGAGCGCAGGGTGTCGCCGAGCACCATCGTCCCGGCCAGGAAGGCGACCCCGAGCAGGATCGAGAGGAAGGTGCCGACCAGACGCCGTTTGTGCGCTCCCAGGGAGCGCAGGCTGAGCCGGGCGGCGGCCGTCGCGGAGCTCATGACCGCCCCCGTTCGAAGGCCTTCATCCGGTCCAGCACCCGGCCCGCGCTCGGCTGCTCCATCCGGTCGACCAGCCGGCCGTCGGCCAGGAACAGGGCCTGGTCGGCGTACCCGGCCGCCATCGGGTCATGGGTGACCATGACGACGGCCTGCCCCATCTCGTCGACGGCTCGGCGCAGCAGGCCGAGCACCTCGCCGCCGGTGCGGGAGTCGAGGTTGCCGGTGGGTTCGTCGGCGAAGACCACCTGCGGCCGTCCGGCGAGCGCCCGGGCCACGGCGACGCGCTGCTGCTGGCCGCCGGAGAGCTCGCTCGGGCGGTGGTGCAGCCGGTCGCCGAGGCCGACGACGTCGATCAGCGCGTCCAGCCAGCCCTGGTCGGGAGCGGCGCCGGCCAGGTCGAGCGGGAGGGTGATGTTCTCCCGGACGGTCAGCGTGGGCACCAGGTTGAACGCCTGGAACACGAAGCCGATCCGCTCCCGGCGCAGCAGGGTGAGGCGCCGGTCGCCGAGCGGGCCGAGTTCGGTGCCGCCGATGTAGGCCCGGCCCGCGGTGAGGGTGTCGAGACCCGCCGCGCAGTGCATCAGGGTGGACTTGCCCGAACCGGACGGGCCCATGATCGCGGTGAACCCCCCGGCCGGGAAGTCGACCGTGACGTGGTCCAGCGCCCGGACCACGGTGTCGCCGACGCCGTAGACCTTCACGGCGTCGACGACCCGGGCGGCGGTGTCGCGTACGACATCGAGCGTGCTCACTTTCCCGCGCCCCTTCGGTCCGGGCCGCGCCGCGTTTCGGTGAGGACGGCCCGCTTGGCGCGGTACTCCTCCGCGTCGATGTCGCCCTCGGCGTACCGGCGGCCCAGGACGGCCAGCGGGTGGTCCGCCCCGGCGCCGCAGCCACGGCGCCAGACCGTCCTGCGCAGGACGACGATCACAAGGAACACCACGGCGGCCCAGGCCAGCGGGATCAGCAGGATCCAGGGGCCGGGCCAGTGCCCGTCGTGGTCGGCCAGCAGCGTGTACATGGTGGTTCATCTCCTCGGCGGTGGGGCTTCAGCCGCTTCGGGGTGCGCCCCGAAACACCTTGAGCCTCCCGCCGGGGGGCCTGCTCCCGCGTCCTCCGGGCAGCGGCCGTTGGACTACTCCCGCGGGAGTACGGACGGACGCGGGGCTGCGCGCGCGAAGTACGCGCCGAGCACCGGCCAACCGGCCGGACCGCGTATGCCGGCCGCACCGCGCGTACCAGCCACACAAGCGCGCACCGAAACGAGGCCTACCGGAAGGGACGTGCCTCAGCCCAGCCAGCCGGGCCGCACCAGCCCCGACTCATAGGCAACCACGACGAGTTGGGCCCGGTCCCGCACGCCGAGCTTCACCATGGCCCGGCTGACGTGCGTCTTCGCGGTCAGCGGGCTGACCACCAGACGGCGGGCGATGTCCTCGTTGGACAGCCCCATGCCCACCAGCGCCAGCACCTCGCGCTCCCGCTCGGTGAGCGCCGAGATGTCCGAGAGCCCCGCCGGAATCTGCTCCGGCGCTTTGGAGCGGGCGGCGAACTCGCCGATCAGACGGCGCGTCACCCCCGGCGAGAGCAGCGCGTCCCCCGCGACCGCGACCCGGACGGCCCGCAGCAGCTCGGCCGGCTCGGTGTCCTTGACCAGGAAGCCGGCCGCCCCGGAGCGCAGCGCCTCGAAGACGTACTCGTCCAGTTCGAAGGTGGTCAGGACGACCACCCGCACCTCGGCCAGCGCCGGATCGGCGGCGATCCGGCGGGTCGCCTCCAGCCCGTCCGTCCGGGGCATCCGGATGTCCATCAGCACGACGTCCGGGCGCAGTTCGCGGGCGAGCCGGACGGCGGCCTCGCCGTCGTCCGCCTCGCCGACCACGGTGAGGTCGTCCTGCTGGTCGAGCAGCGCCCGGAAGCCCGCCCGCACCAGCACCTGGTCGTCCGCCAGCAGGACCCTGATCACGCGTCCTCCACCCCGGTCGTGGGCAGCGTCGCCCGTACCCTGAATCCGCCGCCCGCCAGCGGCCCCGCCGTGATGGTGCCACCGAACGCGGCGACCCGCTCCCGCATCCCGGTCAGCCCGCTGCCGCTGCCGCCCGCGTCGCCGGTGGCGGCCGGCCCCGGGTCGTCGACCGTGACGACCAGGGCGGCCGGGTCGGTCCAGTCCAGGCCGACGGTCGCCCGCCGGGCGACCGAGTGCCGGATCACGTTGGTCAACGCCTCCTGGACGATCCTGAAGGCCGTCAGGTCGACGCCGGCGGCCGGTGCGCGCCGCTCGCCCGTCTCGCGCACCTCCACCGCCAGCCCGACCCGCTCGGCCTGCTCGGTCAGCTCGTCGAGCCGGGCCAGCCCGGGCGCGGGGCCGCGCGGCGCCGCCGCTCCCGGGCCGCGCAGCGTCCCGAGCACCTGGCGGACCTCGCCGAGGGCCTCCTTGCTGGTCGCCTTGATCGTGGCCAGCGCCGTACGGGCCTGCTCCGGCCTGCTGTCGATCAGTTCGAGCGCGACCCCGGCCTGGACGCTGATCAACGACAGGCTGTGCGCCAGGATGTCGTGCAGCTCCCGTGCCATCCGCAGCCGCTCCTCGTCGGCCCGACGCTGCTCCTGTTGCTGCCGGAACTCCCGGTGGGCGGCCATCTGCTCCCGCCGGAAGCGAACGATCTCGGCGACCGACAGCACCAGCAGCAGCCAGGCCACCAGCCCCAGCTCCTGCCACCACGCGATCGACGGCGGGGCCGTGCTCAGCCAGTCGGCCGGCAACACGAAGGTGATCAGCACATGGGCGAGGTAGACCCCGCCGAGGCCGGCCCAGGCGGCCCGCCGGTGCCCGGAGGCGACCGCCACGCAGCAGGCGATCACCCAGCTGACGAAGACCGGCCCGTACGGATACCCGGCGACCAGGTACAGCGCCGTGACGGCCGAACTGCCCGCCACCGCCGCCACGGGCCACCGACGGCGCAGCACCAGCAGGGCCGGCCCGAGCAGCAGCAGCAGGTAGCCGAACGCGTCCAGCGGGACCCGCCCGCTCTGGTGCCGCCCGGCCACCGTGGACCCCACCACCTGCACCGCCGCGATGACGAGTGCGGCGGCCACCGGCCAGCCCGCCTTCGCGGCCCGCACCCACGGCGGGCGCCAGGGCTCGGCCTGCCCGTCCGCGGGTGCTCCGAGCCCGCGCGCGAACGCGGCACGCCCGCCGGGACCGGGGCGCTCCTCCGGCGCCGGCGGCTGCTCCGACGACGGCCCGGTAGGCCCATGCGACACGGGCGGCTCCTCCGACGACGGTTCGGGGCGCGCCCGCGGTGACTGGGGTGTACGCGGCGTCATGCCCGGAAGGCTAGACCCCGGGCGCGCCCCACCGCGTCACCCGGGAGTGGGCTTCGGGCGTACTCCCGCGGGAGTACGCCCGAAGCGCGTCGGCCGACCCGGTCCACCCCGGCGGGGCCGGCTCTCCGCCGCTACTGCGACTCGGCGGCCCTCGCCCCGGCCTCCTCCGCCGTCGCCGAGGGTTCCGGCCGGGCCAGCGCCACCACCAGTTCGCCGGCGTCCACCTCCGCGATCAACGTGTCCCCCTCCTGCACCGTGCCGTCCAGCAGCAGGTTGGAGATCCGGTTGTCCAGCTCCGACTGGATGGTGCGGCGCAGCGGCCGTGCCCCGAACTCCGGCTGGTAGCCCCGGTTCACCAGCCACTCCTCGGCCCCCTCGGTGACCTCCAGGCTCACGCCCTGCGCCTTCAGCCGGCGCCGGCTGCGCTCCAGCATCAGGTCGACCACCTTGAGGAGGTCCTTGCGGGAGAGCGCGTGGAAGACGATCACCTCGTCGATCCGGTTGAGGAACTCCGGCCGGAAGTGCGTCCGCAGGTCCCGCATCAGGTCGTCCCTGATCTCGTCCACATCACCCGCGTGGTCGAGGATCCGCTGCGACCCGATGTTGCTGGTCATGATGACCACGGTGTTGCGGAAATCGACCGTACGCCCCTGGGCGTCCGTCAGCCGCCCGTCGTCCAGCACCTGGAGCAGCAGGTTGAAGACGTCCGGGTGCGCCTTCTCCACCTCGTCGAACAGCAGCACGCTGTACGGCTTGCGGCGGACCGCCTCGGTGAGCTGCCCCGCCTCGTCGTAGCCGACGTACCCGGGCGGGGAGCCGACCAGCCGGGAGACGGTGTGCTTCTCCTGGAACTCGCTCATGTCGAAGCGGATCATCCGGTCCGGGTCGCCGAAGAGCAGCGCGGCCAGCGCCTTCGCGAGCTCGGTCTTGCCGACGCCCGTCGGCCCGAGGAACAGGAAGGACCCGGTCGGCCGCTCCGGATCGCCCATCCCGGCCCGGCCGCGCCGCACCGCCTGGGCGACCGCCGTGACCGCCTGGTCCTGTCCGATGACCTTCTGGTGCAGGTGCTCCTCCAGCTTGAGGAGCCGCTCGCGCTCGGTCGCGTTCAGCTCGGCGACCGGGATGCCGGTCCGACCCGAGAGCACCTGCGCGATGTCCTCCGCGGTGACCGCGACGACCTCCTCGCGCGACTCCGTGATCGCGGCCAGCTCGTCCTCGGTCTGCCTCAGCTCGGTCTTGAGGTTGGCGGCCCGCACGAACTCCTCGTCCGAGACGGCCTCCTCCAACTCCCGGCGCAGCTTGGTGATCCGGTCCTGCACCGGCATCGCCTCCGTGGAGCCGCTCAGGCTGCGCAGCCGCACCCGCGCGCCGGCCTGGTCGAGCAGGTCGATCGCCTTGTCGGGCAGGAAGCGGTCGCTGACGTAGCGGTCGGAGAGGCTCGCGGCGGCGTCCAGCGCCTCGTCGGTGAACCGCACCTGGTGGTGCGCCTCGTACGCGTCACGCAGCCCGTGCAGGATCTCGACCGTCTCCTCGACGCTCGGCTCGGGCACCAGCACCGGCTGGAAGCGGCGCTCCAGCGCGGCGTCCTTCTCCACGTGCTTGCGGTACTCGTCCAGGGTGGTGGCGCCCACCACGCTCAACTCACCCCGCGCCAGGGCCGGCTTGAGGATGTTGCCCGCGTCCATCGACCCCTCGCCCCCGCCGCCCGCACCGACCACGGTGTGCAGCTCGTCCAGGAAGAGGATCACGCTCTTCTCCGCCGCCGTGACCTCGTCGATCACGCTCTTCAGCCGTTCCTCGAACTCGCCCCGGTACTTGGAACCCGCCACCAGACCGGTGAGGTCGAGTGCCACCACCCGCTTGTCGCGCAGGCTCTGCGGCACGTCCCCGGAGACGATCCGCTGGGCCAGACCCTCCACGATGGCGGTCTTGCCGACGCCCGGCTCACCGATCAGCACCGGGTTGTTCTTGGTACGGCGGGAGAGGATCTCGACGGTCTGCTCGATCTCCTCGGCCCGCCCGACCACCGGATCCAGCCGACCCGCCCGCGCCTCGTCGGTCAGGTCGCGGCCGTACTCGTCCAGCGTGGGCGTCTGGCTCGGGTGCGCGCCGGTACTGCTGCGCTCACCACCCGTCCCGCGCCCCTCCATCACCGTGCGCAGCGCCTCCTGCGAGGGCGCCGCGTTGCGCAGGGCCGCACCCGCACCCGAGCGTTCCTCCTCCAGCAGCGCGCCGAGGATGTGCTCCGGCCCGATGTACGAGGCGCCGGTCTCCTGCGAACGGGCGTGCGCGGCGAGCAGCGCGCGCTTGGCGGACGGCGTGAGCGCAGGGCGGCCGTCCGGCGCCTGCACGCCGTCCCCGGACGGCAACTCCTTGCCCAGGTCCTCGGCGAGCTGGTCGGGGTCGATACCGGCCCGCTCCAGCATCCGCCGCGACGCGTCCACCCGGGTGGCGGCCCAGACCAGGTGCGCGGTGTCGAGGTCGCTGCTCCCGTCCTCGGTGGCGCGATGCGCGGCGAGCGACAGCAACTCCTGCGACGACTCGCTCAGCAGCCGTCCGATCGGCACCCGCTGCACGGCGGGCGGGGAGGCCATCGGGCTCATTCCGAAGAACCGGCTGAGCAGGTCGGAGAACGGGTCGCTCGATCCGAACGGGGGCATGGTCACGGTGGTTCGCCTCTCCCAAGCAGTCTGGGCCCACACAAACACAGCCCCCCGGCGCCCGCCTCCCGGGCGGACCCGGTCGGCTACCGCCTCAGATGCCGATCAGGTTCCCGCCACGTGCCCGTCAGGCGTGCCCGTCAGGCGCCCGTCACCTGGTCGAGCAGCACACCACCGCTGTAGGTGACGGCCATCGCCAACATGCCGCCCGCCACGTTCCGCAGCACCGCCCGCACCGGCCCGGCCCCGCCCAACCGGGCACTCACCCAGCCCGAGGCGGTGAGCGCCAGCAGCACGGCCAGGACCGTCACCCCCAGCCGCCAGGACTCCGGCGGCAGCAGGACGGCGAGCAGCGGCACCAACGCGCCCAGGGTGAAGGCCGTGGCACTGGCGAACGCCGCCTGCCAGGGATTGGTCAGCGCCTTCGGATCGATCCCCAGCTCGGTGTGCGCGTGCGCGGCCAGCGCGTCCCGCGCGGTGAGCTCCACGGCCACCTCACGGGCCAGGGCGTCGTCCAGCCCGGCGCCACGGAAGAAATCGGTCAGCTCGTCGAGCTCCCCCTCCGGATCCTCCGCCAGCTCACGCCGCTCCTTCGCCAACGCGGCCTGCTCGGTGTCCCGTTGGGTGCTGACCGAGACGTACTCCCCGGCCGCCATCGACATCGCCCCGGCCAGCAGACCCGCCACGCCCGCCACCACCAGCGCCGTCCGCGACCCGGACGCCCCGGCCACACCGGTCACGATGCCCGCCGTCGACACCACCCCGTCATTGGCCCCGAGCACGGCCGCCCGCAACCAGTTGAGCCGCGCCGACAGCTCGGCGCGGCTCTCACCCGGTTCGGGAGTCGTGGCCTCCCCGGCCGCCGGGGCCGGCGGAGTCCGTCCGTCCATCAGCGATCACCTCCGATCATGCCTCGGGGCTACCCGCTCCCCCGATGATCACTCGCTCCGCCCTCCCCCGCACCTCCACCGGGCGCCTCCTACCCCTCCGCCCCGGCCACCCGTCGGCGCACATCGGTGACGAGCCTGTCCAACAGACCGGCGAGCACCACCCGCTCCTGCTCGGACAGCCCGTCCACCAGCAGGGCCTCCCGGCCCAGCACCACGTCCACCGACTGCTCGACGAGCACGTGCCCGGCCGCCGTCAGCGAGACGAGGACCGCGCGGTGTCCGCTCTCCCCCGGCTCCCCCGGCGCCCTCTCCACCAGTTGCTGCCGCTCGGCACGTGCGACGCGCTGTGAGATCGCCCCCGCCGTCACCATGGTGCGGCGCGCGAGCTCACGGGTGCTCAGCGTGTACGGCGCACCCGCCCGACGGAGCATCGAGAGCAGGTCGAGCGTCGCGGCGTCGATCCCCGCCGCGCGCAGGGCCCGCGCGCGGTCGTCCGTGAACAGCTTCGCCAGCCACCAGATCGGCGTCACGATCTCGATCGACCCGGTCGGCGTCCCGGGCCGCTCCCGCTGCCAGGCCTCCGCGATCTCGGCGGCGGTCACCTCGGCTACCATCGTCACCCTCCAGCGCGTTTAGGCCTAAACATACTCTTGGGAGGGACCCGTGTCCCGCACCGTGCTCGTGACCGGCGGCACCAGCGGCATCGGCCGCGCCATCGCCGAACTCTTCGCCGCCGACGGCGACGAGGTCGTCCTCACCGGCCGCCGCCCCGACGCCGTCGAACGCACGGCCGCCGAACTCTCCGCCCGGGGCGTCGTCTGCGATGCCACCGACCCCGGACAGGTCGCCGAACTCGCCGACCTGCTCCCCGAGGTCCACGTCCTGGTCAACGCCGCCGGCGGCCTGCCCGCACCGGCCGGCGCCGACCTCCCGCGACTCCACGCCGTGTCCGCCGACTGGCAGGCCAACCTCGCCCAGAACCTCCTGAGCGCCGTCCTCACCACCACCGCCGTCCGGCCCGCACTCGCCCCCGGCGGCTCGGTGATCAGCATCGGCTCCCTCGGCGCAGAACGCCGCGGCGGCGCCTACGGTGCGTCAAAGGCCGCCCTCGCCGCCTGGAACGCCGCCCTCTCCGCCGAACTCGGCCCGCTCGGCATCACCAGCAACGTCATCGCGGCCGGCTACGTCGAGGGCACCGAGTTCTTCCGCGGCGCCCTCACCCCCGAACGCCGCGCGGCCCTCATCGCCGAGACCCACACCAACCGCCCCGGCACTCCCGCCGACATCGCCCGCACCGCCCACTTCCTCGCCTCCCTGGGCGCCCGCCACATCACCGGCCAAACCCTCCACGTCAACGGCGGTGCCCACACGACCCGCTGACGGGCGGCGGCGGTGCGGGGCCGACAGCCGGGGAAAGGGGTCCAGGTCCCCTGGCGCGGGCGGCGGAGCGCCGCCCGCCTCCAACTGCGGCCGGCAGTGGCCTGTACCCACGCCCTCCCGCCGGGCGCAGAACAGGAGCGGCGGCTCGGCAGCGTTCCTGCCGATCGGTGCGTGGGCATGCTGATTCCGTGTCAGGGAGGGCACGCGGAGGGGGCGGAGCATGACGGACCTGACGGTCAAGCTGTGGCGAGTGCCGGGCAAGGAGCGGCTCTACGTGAACAAGGCCGGCCCCCGCGGCGAATCGGTGGCCTGGCTGGACTGCAGGACGGGGGTGGTCACGATGGACGTCCCGGAGTTCGAGGCCGCCGCGCTGGTCAAGATAGAGGAGTGGTGCCGCTCCTCCGGCAGCCACGTGCCACGACGAACCGTCCGACGTCGCGCCACGAGCTGCCGGCCCGCGGAGCCAGCCGCGCCTCCCGTGCCACGGCCTCGGGCCGAGGTGCCGTTCCTCCCTCCCCTGCGACAGGAGGACGATCTCGCGCGGAACCTCCCCGGCGCCGGCCTGGAGAGCCTGGTCCGTGCGGGCGAGGAGAAGTACAACCTGCTCGTCCGCCTCGCCGCCAAGGTCTCCCGACAGCGCCTGGGCGACACGAGCACCCTCCGAGGCCTGGAGGGCGAGCAGATCGTGGGCACCCGCCTGGAGCCGCTGAAGGCCCTCGGCTGGAAGGTCCTGCACGGCGTGCCGCTGCCGTCCGGTTCCGACATCGATCACGTGGTGATCGGCCCGCCGGGCGTCTTCACGGTCAACTCGAAGCACCACCCCGGCGCCACGGTGTGGGTCGGCGACAGGATCGTGAAGGTCAACCGCAACGGCTTCCCGTACGTGGAGAACTCCGAGTACGAGGCGAGCCGCACCGCCACGCTGCTGAGCGAGTGGTGTGGCTTCGACGTCCCCGTCCACCCCGTCATCGCCTTCGTGGGTGCCCAGAAGATCACACTCGGAGCGGCACCGGAGGTAACCGTCATCGACGGCGAGCGGATCGCCTCGATCCTGCCCGCCCGACCGGCAGCCCTGACGCCCGACCGGGTGGACCAGATCTTCAGGGTGGCCCGCCACCGTCACGTCTGGAGTCACCTGGGCCGGCGCGCCAGGAAGCCCCGCTGACGTTCACACCCGCTCAAGGTGCGCCACCGATGTCGACCCGAGACGCCGGATGCCCCGGACCGCGAGCGGTCCGGGGCATCCGTACTGGTGGGCGCGGACGGTTTCGAACCGCCGACATCTGCTTTGTAAGAGCAGCGCCTGGCTGCTCGCCCTGACCTGCGGCCCGCCTGGCCTGCCAGTTCACCTGCCACCACACCACCGGCACCCGCAACTGACCGCCATGTACCGCCAGTTCTGGCACGCCTGTGGCATGCGACCGCTCGTCCTCCCCGAGACGGCGCAGCGCGGACAGAGGCTACGGCTCCAGCTTCCGGAAGTCCCACACGTTCAAATAGGGAACCTTCCCCGGATTGTAGAACAACTGCCCATCGCGCCTCGGGCGCTCCCTGACATTCAACTCCAATCCCCTAACCTCTTCGTGTGCATACATGACCAACTTGGAAATCATCGCCATTTGCCGATCAATTACGAAGCAGTTCTGCTCAAATGTCGATAGGCTCTGGTCAAATATCGTGACACCATTGTCTGACACAGAACCCCTGCGGAGCGATTCGGAGATGCTAAAGTGGACCGACCTTGACGAGGAATCATAAACATCCTGATACTCGGAGCTCAGCCCGACACTCCGAGCTAGGGTAGCAACAGACGGAGGAGTGAACTTTCCGTCACCGTCTTCCGCCCAGCCCAGGTTGACCGCCTCCTCGGCAAGCTCTTCACGAGACTCCTTCCCGCGCGCAGCCAGGGCATCAATGAATTTCGCCTCAAAGCCGATCTTCTTCATCTGCTTCCCTCCCAGCGACTGCAATTGCCCGCGCGCAAGGAACCCGAGCTCAAACGCCGCAAAGGCATGAACCACCTTGCGCCGCTGGTCGACAGGAAGTGTTCTCAGATACTTCAGCCAGACGAGCTCTTCGAACGACTTTCGGACGAAGGCTCCCAAAAGGTGCGCCTGGCCAGTCTGACTAAAGACTGCACTGGAGATTCGAAGGGATTCCGCTTGGCGCGAGACGGAAGCGCGAAGCAAAAAGAGCCAAGGGTCTCCGACTAGAAACTCCTGCACATCCGGTTGAGGCCAATGAGACAGAACCCCGTCCGCCCACCGAGCTACTCCTACCGCAAGGCGGCAGAGCCTCTCTTCCTCTTGCTCCATCAGGCTGCGGAGTTCCTCAAGTTCACCCATTCACCCATTATCGACCCACGACGAGGCCTCCCGCTTGTGATTTTCGGCGGACAGCTAGCCTCTCGGGCGGTGGAGCGGCTTTGGCCGGTGTCCTGTCTGGTCTGGGGTCGAACATGATCGGGGGGCCGTAAGCTGTTGCGACTCGGTCAGGGCTTTTGGGCCTGACCGCAATTTGGCCGAGTGGCCCCCCGGTCTTGCTCGACGAGGGTCCCGGTCCTGGCAGGTGGGTAAAACCGTGGAGCCGCCCGTCACCAGCCACGGCCGGTAGTGACCTGTACCCATGTCCTCCCGCCTGGCGCGGCCGGCCGCCGCCGTCGCGGGGCGCAGACAGGAGCGACGGCGAGCGGCAGGGCCGCGCGCTGGCGCGCCGGGCGCGCCCTTGAACCCGTAGAGAAGAGTTTTACGCATCCCTCCTCCCCTTCACCCCACCCCCTTACCTCCCCCTCCCCCTGCTCCTGGGCCCGCTGGCCGCCTATGATCGGCAAGCTCTGAACTGACGGTTCTTCACCATCCTGCGCGGGGGACATGGATACGATCACCCAGCTTGTGACCATCGCGGCCGTGGTTCTCGGTGGGCTCACGACGTACCTGACGAACAGCCTGATGGAGCGGAGCAGGCGCAAGGACGGGTTGCGGCTCCGGTGGGACGAGAAGAAGCTGGACGCCTACGCCGACTACGTCGGGCAGGTCCGGACTACGATCCACATCTCAGTCCTCCTGTACGAAGTCCGGGAAGAGATCCGGCAGATGCCTCGTACTGAACACGAGCTGTCGATGGAGCTGACCGAAGCTGGTGGGGATCAAGCCAAGGCCTTCGAGCGGGTCATGCTGCTCGCCGGCGACGAGGTGATCGAGGCAGCTCACGCGATCCAGGAGACCCTCGCAGCGATCGGCTGGCAGGCCCGCGGGATGGTCGACGGCACTCTTGCTGACTGGCGGGCCTTGCACACCGAAGCGTTCAAAGCGATCAACCGGTTCCACGAAGCCGCTCGCGCCGACCTTGGTGTCGGGGGCCGCTTTGAGGGTGATCGGCACACCGCTCGTGGACTGCTGCTACCTGGCGCCCGGGCCGCCGGCGAGCCAACCGACCGAGCCTGAAGCGGGGCAGCAAAACGGCCCCAGCGAACTGCCAGGGCCGGTCCTGCCGCATCACGCGTTCAACCGACGTCGATCCGCCAGCTCTCCAGCGCCAACAGCGCCTCCGCCCGAGCCTGGACGACCGCCATGCGGGCCGCTCGCTCGATCTCCTGGCTGTGCGCCGCCTGGTGGGTGCTCTGCCCGGGCCACTTCCGGTACAGCAGCCCGGTCTCCTCGATGAACCACCCGCGGCTGACGGCGTTGAGCGCCAGCAGTAGCCCAGTGTCCTCGGACGCCGGCAGTGCCATCCACCCCCCGAGCGCGAGCAGCAGGTCCCGTCGCACGCACAGCGTCGCCGGGTGCACCTGAGCACGGAAGTCGTGGGCCTTCCAGTGCTCCAGCACCTCGCCGCGCTCGACTGGTCCGGCCGGCGGGTCCTGGTCGAAGCCCACCGTGCTGCCGTCCGGCAACAGGTCGAGCACGCTGGATGTCGTCCACGCCACGTCCGGCCGGCTGGTGAGCACGGCAAGATCCCGGGCCAACGTCCCGGGCGGCAGCATGTCGTCGGCGTCGAGCACCTTCACGAACTGCCCGGTGGCCCGGGACAGCCCCATCGTGCGCGCCATGCCCGCCCGCCCGTGCCGGCCCTGGCCGAAGCTGATCCGGGCGTCGTCCGGGACATGCGGGGCGACGTCGTCCGTCTCGCTGTCTTCCTGGATCACCCACTGCCAATCCCAGCCGTCCGGCAAGTCCTGCTCCAGCAAGGACTTGTAGGCGTCCGCCAGATACTCGGCGCTCGGGCCGTGGACGGCCGTGATGACGGTAACGAGGTTGGTCATGCTCACCACCTGTTCAGCTTGGTTGTGTAGACCATCTCGGTACGGTCACCCGGGAGCACCACATCGGCGACCTCGACCACGCGGTCTGACGTATCGATGCAAGTCTTCCGGAGAACGATCACGGACACACCCATCGGCAGGCCGAGTTCTTCGGTCTCCTCCGGCGTTGGGGGCCGGGCGTGGAAGGTCTCGACGATGCGGTCCAGCTCGATGCCGACACTGAAGAGCTGGTTCTGGGTGCCGCCCGGCCACGGCTCCTGGTCCTCGCGAAGCAGGTCCGGGTTCCCCGCGATCATGTCGAGTACGAGGTAGGACCGGGCGACGTTGAACGGTGCGCGCTCCTCGCTGTAGCGGGTGCGGTAGGTGCGCTGGAGCAGGATCGTCCCCTCGGGGACGCCGAACGCGGCGGCGAGATCGGCATCCGCCGGCGTCTGCTCGTACTTGGCCGCGAACACCAAATCGTTCACGGTGAGCCCGGTGTCGTGCTCGGTGGCGCCGGTCTTCAACCGCTCCGCCTCCGACTCGCGGGCGCGGTCCTTCTCCCACTGATGCCGCAGATTGTCGCGCGTGACCGGGGTCGGCTGCCGGCGGACGAACGTGCCCCGACCGTGCTGCTTGTCTACCAGCCCTTGCGCCTGGAGCACTCCGACCGCCTGGCGCACGGTCGGGACGCTCACCTCGTAGATGTCGGCCAGCTCAGTCTCGGCGGGGAGCCGCTCGCCCGGAGGCAGGGTTCCGTCGTCGATCTGGGCCGTGAGCTTGGCCGCGATCTGCTCGTAGCGCTTCGCCATGGTGCTGGTCACCGTCCTGTCGGGGTCTCCCGCTCATCCTAAGTCCTAAAGAGGTGTTGACGACTAGCTGATGAGCCGTCATAGTCATGGGGACAGCAACTCTTAATGAGGACTTGAAGACAAGATCTCATGAGGTGCTGATGACACCCGGTATCTGCCGTGGTGAGGCTGCTCCGAGGGTCGATAGCTCCCCCCGGACCAGATGAAGGAGCCCAGCTCATGCGCTTCATCCCCGTCGACACGACCGCCGCGCTGGTGATGGTCGCCCAGGCGCCCCGCCCGAAGCTCAAGGACCGCCGCACCGGCGAGATGGCTATGGACACCGAGACCGGCGCGCCGCTGGTCACCCTGGACGTCACCTTCGTGGCCAACGGCGAGGCCGACATCCTGTCCCTGACCGTCCCGCAGCCGGGCATCCCGGACGGGCTGGCGCCCGGCATGCTGGTCAGTGTCACCCGGCTCATCGCGCGGCCGTGGGAGAACGAGTTCAACGGTCAGAAGCGCTCGGGCATCGCGTTCCGCGCCGACGCCGTGACCGTCACTTCCGCTCCGGCCTTCGCCGGCGCGAGCGCCTGATCGCCATGGACGCCTTGACGACGGCGCTCATTGAGCTGGGCGTCCCCGCTGCGGCCCTCGGTTCCGGCGCCCTCTACGCGAGGGCCAAGCTCCCGCGCACCTACTGGGCGACCGTCGGCCTGCCGCTGACCGTCCACCGCATCCGGCGCGACTACGAGAACGTGATGGAGGCGTGCGGCCTCACCGTCGAGCCCTCGTTCTGGCGGGCGATGGCCTCCTCGGCCACCAACCGACCGGCGCGCCCCGCGATGCCCAAGATCCGCAGCATCACCGCCAGCTCCACCGGTCTCCGGATACGGCTCCGGCTCGCCCGCGGCCAGGAGACGGCCGACATGCTGAACGCCACCGAGCGTCTGCGGCACGCCTGGGGTGTCCACGCGGTGTACGCCTCGGAGGTCAAGCCCGGCGTGGTGGACCTGCGGGTGGTCGGCTTCGACGTCCTGCGCAACGTCCGCATGCCGCGCCGGGTCACCGCCAAGTCCGCCGGCCTGCTGCGGGTACCGGTCGCAGTCCGGGCCGACGGCAGCGTCCACTACCGGGACTTCCGGCAGGTGCCCAACGGGCTCAATCTCGGCGCCAACCAGTCCGGCAAGTCGATGTTCACCCGGAACCTGGTCCATGGCCTGGCCGCTCAGCCGGTCGCCCTGGTGGGTATCGACTGCAAGCGCGGTGTGGAACAGCGCCCCTTCGCCCCGCGGCTGTCCGCCCTGGCCACTGATCCGGGCGAAGCGCTCGGACTGCTGCTGGCGCTGCTGGTCGAGATGGACGACCGGTACGACCTGATCCGCGCCCATCAGGGTGTCCCCGGCTCGGTAGCTGCTGAGGACGTGACCGCCGACATCTGGGGCCTGCCCGCCAAGGTCCGGCCGGTGCCGATCGTGGTCCTGGTGGACGAGATCGCGGAACTCTTCCTCGCCGCCGGTAAGGCCGATGAGGAACGCCGGAACCAGATCGTCATCGCGCTCATCCGGCTCGCCCAACTCGCCCGCGCCGCCGGTATCTTCCTGGAGATCTCGGGTCAGCGCTTCGGCTCGGAGTTGGGCAAGGGTGCGACGCTGCTCCGTTCCCAGCTCACCGGCCGCACTGTCCACCGGGTCAACGACCTGGAGACCGCGCGCATGGGCCTCGGCGACATCTCCGAGACGGCCATGCTCGCCGCTACCCGGATCAGCCCCGACATGCCCGGGGTTGCTGTCGCCGGCGACACCTCGGGCCGCTGGTCCGAGATCCGCACGCCGTATCGCTCGCTTTCCGAAGTCGCTGACCGCTGCGCGAACTTCCGTCACCTGGTGCCGACGCTCCCGCGCCTCGCGGCCTTCCGCCCGCAGGTCGCATCGGCTGCCACTGCGATGAGCGTCCCGCCGATGCCCTCGGCACCGCCGATCTTCGCCCCGGTTCCGGCCTCCGAGTAGAGCCCCCGCCCACCGTCGGCGCGACCGCCCGCGCCAAGTCCCTACCCCCGCCATGCCCCGAACCGAAGGAGAACGCCCGTGTCCCACAAGCCCTCCATCGCCGAGATCGGCGCCTTCATCGGCCGGCTCAAGGCCAACGCCGAGAGCGGCGCCAACCCCGGTCCGCTGCTGGCTGATAAGGCCGACCTGTTGGAGCGCATCGCCAAGGCCAACCCTGGCGACCGCGACGCCGCCGAGGTCGCCCGCGACGCCCGCGCCGCCGCCCGCGCCCAGCGCGTGAACCGGTGACCCCCGTGGCCGCCCGCAAGCGCCCGCCGGCGCCCAAGCCCGCGCCCTGCCAGCCCTGCGAGGGCACCGGCCAGATCACCGAGGTCGTCTACACCGGCCGCGGCCCGCACCGCCGCCGGCTCGCCGAGCAGGAAGCCACGTGCCTCGACTGCCTCGGCACCGGGGTCGCCATGGAGGTGCACCAGTGATCCGGATCCGCGTGACCTGCGACATCGACTCCGTGGCCGCTGTGGTCACCGACCTGTGCCGCCTCTGGACGGTGCACGACGTCAAGGAGTACCCCGCCCGGGACCCCGGCCAGCGCCGCGTCTACATCACTGCGTCCCGCCGCACGACCCGAACCAGGTAGCACCCACTCGCCGAGACCGGGCGGCCCACCGCCGGCTCGCCCGGTCTCCAACCCGCCGAACTGGAGGTGAACCGACATGCGCCGACTCCCCAAACTGGACGCCGTCCTGGCGCAAGCGGTGATCGCTGCCGCACTGTCCTTCGCCCACCTGCACGACCTCGCAGAGTCCGCCGGTCAGGCCGGCTGGAAGTCCTGGGCCTACCCGGTGTCCGTCGACCTGCTGCTCGTTGCCGCCTGGCGTCGGCTGCGGTCCGGGGCCTCGGTCCGGCTCGCCTGGTGCTGGTTCGTCATTGCCCTGGCCGCCTCACTCGGCGCCAACATCGGCACCGCCGGACTGCTCGACCTCGGCAACGCCCCGGCCTGGCTCCGCGTGCTCGTCGCCGGCTGGCCCGCGGCCGCATTCCTGGGCGGGACCCTGCTGGCCCACTCGACCGCCGTGCCCACGCCGGACGCCGCACCGGTTGAACCGGAGCAGGACGGCCCCGCGGCTGACGAACTGCCGCCGCTCTACTCCCCGGCCGCCGAGCCGGTGACCGAGCCGCCCCAAGTCCTCCCGCCGCCTCCCGTCCCGGAGCTCGCCCCAGTTCCTGCACCGGACCCGACTCCGGAACCAGCTCCCGCTGCGGCCCCGGCCGTCCCGTCCTTCCTCCTCGATCACGCCCGGAAGGTCGCCGACGACCACCGCATCCGTACCGGCAACCCGATCGACGCCGCGACGCTCCGTATCCGGCTCGGCATCAAAGATCCGCTCGCCTCGGCCCTCGTCGCCGAACTCGTCTGAAGGAACGGCCTGATGAACATCTCGCTGCCCCTCCTCCCGGTCCTCGCGCTCATCGCCTGGTTCATCGTTCGGAATCTCCGCCTGCGCTGGTGGGCCGTCGCCGCACTCGTCCTCCTCGGCTTCTACCTCGCGAGCTCCTCTGCCGGCCCGCTGATCGACAAGACCACCCGCGACGGTGTCGAGGTCATCAACAAGACCGGCACCAAGTAGCCGACCAGATCGGAGAGTTCCGCATGAACGTCACGCTTCTGAACCTGCCGCCGCTGGTCACGGTCGACGGCTCCGGACTGGCCGCCGAGATCGAGGCGTACTTGGCCACGCTGCCCGCCCCGGTCCGTGTCCCGGTGCCGTACATCTCGCCGCTCGGCTCCACGGTCCAGCCCTGGAACGCCGGGTACCCGCTTCCGCAGCTCACCCTGCTCGACCGGCTCACCCGTCGCCCTGCTCGTCCGGTTCCGGTGACTGCCAGCGACCACCTGCGGCTCGTCTCCCGGTACATCGCCGCCGTGGGCTGGGTGCAGGGCGCCATGTGGGACTCCACCGGCCGGGTCTGCCTCCTCGGCGCCCAGACCGCCGTCCTCGTCCACGGCTACGGCACCCCGACCACCGTCCAGACCGCCCGGGTTCAGCTCATGGAGACCCTGCACGCCACCGGTCGCCCCGTGCGCTCCCCGGACGAGTTCAACGACCGGCCCACCACCCGGCAGGCCGACATCCACCACCTGCTCGACCGCGCCGCCGCCCGCGCTCTGTCGCTCGGCCTCTGACCTCCCCGGGGACGGCCAACACGCCGCCAGCATCCCGCCGTCCCGGAGATCGCAACCCTCCACCGCCCATCACGAAGGACCGCTCATGGATCTGCCCACGATCTTTGCCGCCGGTGCACCGCTGATCGGATGGACCACCCACAGCGCCTGGCTGAACCGCCGCCTGGCCACCGCCCGCCGTGACCCGCTCACCGGGCTCCACACCCGCGACGGCTTCACCACGCGCGCCCACCGGCTGACGCAGCACCACCCCGACCGCGCATCGGTGTTGCTGATCGACCTGGACGACTTCAAGGCCACCAACGACACCCACGGCCACGCCGCCGGCGATGCGGTACTCGCCGCCACCGCCGAACGCCTCTCCACCTGGGTCGGCCGCTCCGGCGTTGCCGCCCGCCTCGGCGGGGACGAATTCGCTGCCGTCGTCCTGGACGGCCCCGGCCGCCTGCCTGACCTGCTCGCGGCCCTCCACCGACCGGTTGCCTATGCGGGCTTCCTGCTCCCGGCCGCCGCCTCGGTGGGCATCTGCCCCGTCGCGGAGCTGCCGGTCGTCTCGCTCACGGACGCGCTCGCCGCCGCCGACCGGGACATGTACGCGCACAAGCACGACGGCCGCGCCTCCCGCCGCCGCTGACCTCAAGACCAGCCCCGGGGCGGCAACACGCCGCCAAGCATCCCGCCGCCCCGAGGCCGCAACCCCTTCCCGAACCGAAGCCCACGAAGGAGAGCACCATCATGCCCCAGCACAGCCACGCCCCGACTCGGATCTGCCCGGACTGCTCGGGTCACGCCACGGCGCACATCGCCACGGGCGTGCGCCTCCGCGACGGCTCCCGCGCCACCATCCCGGTCACCTGCCCGACCTGCCACGGCGCCGGCACCGTCGCCCGCCCGCTGGCCCTGGTCGCCAAGGCCGTCTGACATGGCCCTCCTCGACTGGCGCGATTCCCGCCACTGGGCCCAGAAGCCCGCCCCCTGTGGCGTCTGCGACAAGCCGACCAACCTGCGCTCCGACCGCGGCAAGCCCGTCCACAAGGTGTGCGCGGAGCAGTGGACCGAGCAGCACCAGAAGCCCGCCCCCCAGCAGTAGAACCTCTTCAAGAAGGGACGACCCGTCATGGGACTGTTCAACCGCAAGTCGAGTGAGACCTCGGAGGAGCGTTACGTGCGCGACGCTACCGAGCTGCGCGCAACCCAGGCGTTCAAGGCCTGGAAGGGCGCGTCCAACGACAGGCGAGAGGCGTGGACGAACGCGGCCCAAGCCGCCAACCACGGCAGCGCCGAACAGGTCGCCGACGCCACGATCCGCTACCACCTCGCCGCCGACCGGGAGGACGGCCTCGCCGCCGAGTACGAGCGGTGGGGTTACAGCGAGCGACGCCGCAACGCCGGGTGACTCGAACTCAAGGCCCCCGAATCGTCTGATCACAGCCCCGGAGCCCACGTTGAGCTCCGGGGCCCCTCCCGACTTGGAGGTGAACCATCATGACCGCCGTTGCCCCCGTCCCGGTGGCCGATCTCGTCGGCCTCGCCAGCCTCGGCACCATGCCCGCCCTCATGCGGCAGCTTTCCGGCCTCGCCGGCTGCACCTCGCCCATCCGGCTCGCCGGCTGGCGCACCGAGATCAACGAATCGACCGGACAGCTCCTCCACCACCTGGACTCCGCCGATCTGCCCGCCGGGAACCTGCTCGTACGCTGCGGCAACCGCCGCGTCACCCGCTGCCCGTCCTGTGCCGAAACGTATCGCCGCGACACGTACCACCTGATCACCGCCGGACTCGTCGGCGGCAAGGGCACTCCCGAGACGGTCGCCACCCACCCGCGGGTCTTCGCCACCTTCACCGCCCCGTCGTTCGGGCCCGTCCACAACCGACCCTCCTCCGGTCGCTGCCGCTGCGGTACCGCCCACGCGGCCGACGATCCGACGCTGGGCTCTCCACTCAACCCGGAGACGTACGACTACGAGGGCGCTGTCCTGTGGAACGCCCATGCGGGCAAGCTCTGGGCTCGCTTCTCGATCCACCTCCGCCGGGAAGTCGCGAAGCGGGCCGGGCTGACGCAACGGGAGTTCCGCGACTTCGCCCGCATCTCCTTCGGCAAGGTCGCCGAGTACCAGAAGCGCGGCGCGATCCACTTCCACGCGGTCATCCGCCTCGACGGGCCCGAGGGCGGTAGCGACCGCCCGCCGGTTTGGGCCTCCGCCGAGTTGCTGACCGACGCCATCCGCGCCGCAGTCCACCGGACGAAGATCCCCGGTCCCCTGGTCGACGGCCGCGAGCACCGGTTCGCCTTCGGCAGGCAGCTCGACATCCGCACGATCCGCAACGCCGACTTCGCAGGGCCCGTCCCGATCACCGAACGGGCTGTCGCCGCCTACATCGCCAAGTACGCCACGAAGGGCGCGGAGACCGCTACCGGCACCCTGGACCGCCCGGTCCGCCTGCTCGCCGAGATCGCCCAGTACGACATCCCCGAACACGCTCGCCGGCTCATCCGAACCTGCTGGAACCTCGGCGCCCGCCCCGACCTGGCCGGTCTCCGGCTCCGCGCCTGGGCACACATGCTCGGCTTCCGTGGCCACTTCTCCACGAAGACCCGCAAGTACTCCACCACGCTCGGCGCGCTCCGCGGCGCCCGAACGGCCTGGCGCCGCGCTCAGACGCTCGAACGCCTCCATGGCCCCGATGCCCTCGCCGCTGAGGAGACCACGCTCGTCCTCGCCCACTGGGTCTTCGCCGGCCACGGCCTCACCCGCGGCGAACAGTGGCTCGCCGCTGCCATCCAACCCGCACCCGGCACGGAAGGAGAACCGACCCATGCCTGACCCACTGCTCGACGTCAACCAGGTCGCCGAACTCCTCGGCACCACGCCCCGGTTCACCCGCCGTCTCGTCGCCGAGCGGCGGATCGAGTTCATCAAGGTCGGCCGACACGTCCGCATCCGTCCCGCCGTCGTCGCCGACTACCTCGCCACCAACACCGTGCAGCCCATCAGCGCCCGCCGGTCCACGCTCAGGAAGGCGGCCTGATGGCCAACAGCAAAGGCAACCGCCGCCGCTTCGGGTCGATCCGCCAACTCCGCTCCGGTCGCTGGCAGATCCGGTACCCGGACCCGGTCACCGGGTTGACGCGCAAGGGCGAGGAGACCTACCCGACCAAGACGGACGCCGAGGTGGCGCTCACGCTCATTGAGGCCGACATCAAGCGCGACAAGTGGACCGACCCGGACGCCGGGAAGGTGAACCTCGGCGACTTCGCCTCGACCTGGCTCCGGGACCGGAAGCTGGAGGAGAGCACCCGGGAGCGGTACGCCATCACGCTCCGCCAGTACATCCAGCCCGGCCTGGGACACCGAACGCTCTCCGAGATCACTCCGGCGCGGGTCCGCTCCTGGCGGTCGGGGCTCTTGGGTGACGGGGCCGGCGAGCCCTCGGTGGTCAAGGCCTACCAACTGCTGCGGGCCATCATGAACACCGCCGTGGACGACGAACTGATCCAGCGCAACCCGTGCCGGATCAAGGGCGCCGACACGTACGACGTCCCGGAGCGGCCTGTCCTCTCCGTCACCGAGGTGTTCGCCGTGGCTGAGGCGATCGGCCCTCGCTGGCGGGCCCTGGTCCTGCTGACCGCGTTCACTACGCTGCGCTTCGGCGAGCTGGCCGCGCTCCGCCGTAGGCACGTTGATCTGGATGGCCGGTTCGTCCGGGTACAGCGCAACCAGGCAGAGCTGAACACCGGACGGTTGTACGACAAGGCACCGAAGAGCCGCGCCGGCTTCCGGCCGGTGGCCTTCCCCGCCGAGATCGTGGCCGACATGGCGAATCACCTCGACCACTTCGCCGGCGCCGGGCCGGATGGGCACCTCTTCATCGGCCCCCGCGGCGGCAGGCTCCGTCGGAGCAACTTCCGGGACGACTGGATCCGGGCCCGCACCGCGGCCGGGGTGAGTGAAGATGCCCACTTCCACGACCTCCGGCACACCGGGAACACCCTCGCCTCCCAGAACGGGGCCAGCACCCGGGAGCTCATGACCAGGATGGGTCACAGCAGCACCCGGGCCGCACTGATCTACCAGCACATGACCAGCGACCGGGACCGCGCCATAGCCGACCGCATGGGCGAGGCTGTCCGGAAGGCTCTGGACCGTCAAGAGTCGTCAGCGGCTTCTGACAAGCCTGTACCACCATCGGACTGACCGGTCAGGCAATCCCTACGCCGAGCGCCAGCTCGTGAGGATCACACCTCCGAGCTGGCCCTTCGCGTTTGTGGCGCAAGGTCACTAGGCGTGGGCGCGGACGTCGAGCAACCAGCACCTGCCCGCAAATTTCGCAAATCCATTAGATTGGATTCTAACTTACAGATGCCATGAATACTCTCACCCGATCGGATCCATCAACGGGAAGATCCTGCGGGTTAGATGTACCTTAGAGCTCAACCAACATCAAATAGGGCGCAAGAAATGCCATATGGCGAGACCCGGAAAGAATTAAGGGCAAGCATAGTTGTACCTACATGGAATGAGTCGCAGTGGCTCCCCGGCCTGCTAGGCAACCTTCAGAGCCTTGGATGGGCTTCGGAGATTATTGTCGCGGACAACAACTCTTCCGACGGAACACAACAAATAGCCCTGATGTACAGATGTCGCCTCATCGAGGGCGGATCGCCAGCCCAGGCGCGCAACAAAGGTGCGCGGCACGCAATGCACGAGCTAATAATATTCATGGACGCCGACGCCGCTGCCAGGCGATCCGTCTTCGATCGAGTATTTGAGGCATTCGCGAAGGACACCTCCATCGTAGCTGTACACTTTCCCCTTTTGCCGATTGGCGGGACGCTGTTCATTCGAGCCTGCTACCGCTTTATGAACGGCTATATAGGCACCCTTTCGCGCCTCGGAATAGCCCAAGGCGTGGGCACATTCATCGCCGTCAGGAGATCTGCCTTTGAAAGCATCGGCGGGTTTGACGAGCATCTAATGGCGGGCGAAGATGCAGATTTACTCCGAAGGCTACAAAAGACCGGACATGTTCGATATGAGAGATCAGAAAAGGTTGGCACATCGACACGGAGATTTCGCATTGAAAACCCTATAGCCTTCGCCATAAAAACAGCGACGTGGGGGATCCTTCGACTCCTAGGCTTACGCTTCTCGCCATGGGGCTACAGGTGGATGCCCTACCCTGTCGAGATAGGGGCGAGAGACAGGCGAATGTACTCCAGGTTCCTGATGAAGAACGAAGGCAGCGACGATGTTCAATGCGAGTAACTTTGAAGCCCAGAAATCAGAGGTCGCCTTCTTTACGGAGAAGGCTTTCCAGGTATCTTTCGTCTACTTCGCGGGGCTCGCTGCATTCTTTGCGCTTTCCAAGAGTGACGTCATGACCGCCGTCGTTCATGCAACAAACCTCCCCCTGGGGGGTCTGATTGCAGTCGTCGTCCTTCTGCTCAATCTGGTATACATTACACTCGCCTGCGCCTGCCTTTTTGCAATCCTTAAGCGAGGATTATTCATCCTTAAATACACCACCAGCTCGCCAGGCAGTCAACCGTCAGTCCATAGAGAGTGGGAGGTATTCGTAAGGGATGATGAATGCATGGGCGAGATCAAGATGCGCAGCATTGCATGGAATATAGATAACTACTACATGATCCCCCTATTCTTTGCAATAGTGGCAGTTTCTCTGGTTGCCGCAATAATGGCCGCAACTTGCAATTCGACAATCCTGCAGATAGCCGCCGCAGCCCTGGTCATCCTTCACGTCATACCCGGATTCATCCTGAGGCAGCTATCGGTCCTTGATCATCAGTGTCGCCAGTTGCTCTAGCTCCTCAAAGGCTAATGGAATAGCTTGAACCAATCGGCACCTTCGCCTACCGCACCAGCATTCCTGGATTCGCGTGATGGCTGAGGCCGCGCTTCCCTGCATCGGCTTCTGGCACGCCGGTGGCACAGCCCGACTGAGACCCGGAAACGACTCAGGGCCAGTTCGTGAGGATCGCTCCTCCGAACTGGCCCTTCATGCTGGTGGGCGCGGACGGTTTCGAACCGCCGACATCTGCTTTGTAAGAGCAGCGCTCTACCACTGAGCTACGCGCCCCCCATCGCGGCCCGGTGGGGGCACGACGACTGCCTAGGGTACCTGGTTCGCGGGGTGGTGTGGTGCAGGTGGTCGGGGAGTGGGACGGGTGGGGGTGCCGGTGTGGTGGGGCGATCGGGAACAATGGGCAGTGGATCAGCGGTCGGAACAGGGAGCGCGCAGTGAGGGTGGCCGACGGGAGCGGGTGGGGGCGGCGGCGGCCGGGGAGTGCGGTGGCCGAGGCACTGGTGTTGCCGCTGGTGGTGGCGGGTGCGCTGGGGGCTGCCGGGGCGGCGTCGTTCGGTGCGGGCGGGGGCTGGTGGGGCCGGCGGGGCGGCGAGGGGGTGCGGGCGGACGCGAAGGCGGCCCGGGACGCGGCGCAGCAGGCGTTCTACGAGCTGGACTCCGCCCAGCGCGAGGTGCGGCTGGCGGTGGAGACGGTGCGCGCGGCGGAGGACGGCGCGACGGCGCGACGGGCGGCGGCGGACTTCGAGGCGATCTCCGGCCGGGTCGACCAGGTCACCGTGAACTACCTGGCGGCGCTGGACGCGCACGACCTGGACGCCGAGGAGTTGGAGTCCGGTGCGGCGGCGCGGGCCCGGCACCAGTTGCAGGATGTGAAGGGGCAGCTGGGCGCGGCACAGGCGGAGCTGAACGACTTCCTGCAGCGGTTGCAGCCGGTGCTGCAGCGCGCCGAGTCGCAGCTGATGCGGGTGACCCCGGCGGTGGAGCAGGCGAAGCGGGCGCTGCTGACCGCGACCACCACGCTGGAGGAGGTGCGCGGCGCGGGGCTGCGGGCGGACGACCTGGCGGCCCGGCTGGCCGAGCTGAGCCCGGAGCTGGGCCGGCTGAACGAGGGCGCCGGCCGGCACGGGGTGGCCGCCACGCTGCAGCGTGCGGAGCGGGTGAAGGAGCGGGCCGACGCCATCGCGGCGGACGCGGAGCACCTGCCGGAGCGGGCGCGGGAGATCGACCGGCGGGTGGCCAGCCTGCGGACCCGGATCCAGGCGCTGGAGACCAAGGCCGCCACGGTGGAGCCGGCGCTGAGCGAGCTGCGGCGGCGGTTCGCCACGGCCTGCTGGCAGGACCTCCAGCGGGTGCCGGACCAGGTGGCGGAGACGGGGCACGCGGCGGAGCAGAAGCTCGCCGAGGCGGCGCGGGCGCGCGACGAGCAGCGCTGGGCGGATGCGACCGGCGCCATCGGCACGGTGCGCGCCCTGCTGGACACGGCGGACGGCTCGGTGGTCGCGGTGAACGAGCGGCTGCGGCAGCTGAACGAGGTGCAGCACGATCCGAACCGGGAGATCGAGCGGACCCGGTTCGCGCTCCGGGACGCCCAGCGGCTCGCGATGGCGGGGCGGCAGGCGCCGGATCCGCGGCACGCGGCTCCGCTGGACGCGGCGGTCGGTCGGCTGGACGGCGCGGTGGCGGCGCTGGAGGCCGCCGGCCGGCACCCCGACTACTGGCACTTCCTGACCGAGCTGGCGGCGGTGCGGGAGACGGCGGCGCAGGTGGTGGAGCTGATCCGGGAGGATCTGGGCGGACACCGGTGACGCGGGCCCCGGCGGGACGGATACACAGGACACCGGATCGACAGGGCCCCGAGCCGACAGGGCGCCGCTGACGCGGACACCCTGCGGCGCCGGCCCGCACCGGGCTACCCTGCGGGTATGCCACGCTACGACTTCCGCTGCCGCTCCTGCGGCGCCACCTTCGAACTCCGCCGCACGATGGCGCAGGCCAACGACCCCGCGGTCTGCCCGCAGGGGCACGAGGACACCGTGAAGCTGCTGTCCGCCGTCGCCGTCACCGGCGGCGCGTCCGCCGGCGCCGCGCAGCAGGCCCCGTCCGGTGGCGGGGGCGGCTGCTGCGGCGGCGGTTGCTGCGGCTGAGCGAGGCGTGGAACGGCCGGGGCCGAGGCCTCAGCCGTTGACGACGGCCTCGACCGGGCCGGTGTCCACCCCGCCCCGGACGCGGGCCAGGAACTGACGGATGATCTCCTCCCCGGCCGCCACGCCCACCTGGTCGAGGGCGGTGACGCCGGGGGCCGTCCAGCCGCTGTCGGCGAGTTCGCCGTGGCCGGGGCGCCAGGCGGCGTCGGCGGCGAGCAGCAGGTCCGCGTCGAGCAGCGAGTCGCCGGCGGCCAGCACCGTGGCGCCGCCGACCCGCCGCTCGACCTCGGCCAGCGCCGCGCTCTTGCTCAGCGGCGCCGGCACGGCGTACACCTTGCGGCCCTGCAGCGAGACGGTCCAGCCGCGTTCGGCGCACCAGCCGGTGAGCTCGTCGAGCCAGCCGGCCGGGAGCTCGGCGCGCTCCACGACCAGGTAGGCGAAGAGTTCGTCGGCGACGCGGCGCTTGTGCGTCCACTCCGGGTCCGCGCACAGCGCGAGGTGCTCGACCACCTCGGCCAGCGGCACCGAGGCGGTGGCCAGTCGGCCGGCCACCTCGGCCTGCCAGTCCTCGTCCGGGACGCCGTCGACGAGCAGCCGGCCGCCGTTGCTGCAGATCGCGTAGGCGGGGATCCAACCGGGCGTCGGGCCGGGCAGGTTGACCCGCTCGTACTGGGCCCTGGTCCGGGTGGTGGCGGGGACGAGGAGCGCTTCGCGGGCGAGTTCGACGAGCAGCTCGGCGGCCTGTTCGGTCATGAACGAGAGCGCCTTGCCGTCGTGCACCTCGACGGAGAGCAACCGCGGTGCGAGCCGGTCGGGCACGTCCAGGGCGAGGGCGCGGTTGCTGTAGATCAGGGTGCGATCGAGGTCGCTCGCGACCAGGAAACCACGGGGACTGCTCATCGGGCTCAGGACTCCTTCACCAGGACGGCCGTGCCGGAGGCGCCGGTCGCTCCGCGGCTGTAGCGGGGGTGGATCAGGCCGACGCAGGAGTACGGCAGGTCGTCCACCTCCTCGACGGGGATGCCGCGCTGGGCGGCGAGCAGACGGACGTGGTCGAGATCGGCGCCGGTGCCGCGCCGGGCCAGCACCCGCCAGGGCACGCGGCGCAGCATGACCCGGGTGGTCTCGCCGACGCCGGGCTTGACCAGGTTGACGTTGTCGATGCCGTACTCGGCACTGATCCGCTCGACGGCGGCCCAGCCCGCCCAGTCGGGGGTGCGGTCCTCGGCGGCGAGCCGCTCGGCTGCCGCCCGCACCTCGCCCCGGACCTCGGCGAAGTGGTCGGCGACGGTGTCCAGGAAGGCGCCGGAGACGTCCCCGCCAGCCAGCTCGGTGTAGTGCTTGGCGCCGTGGAAGTCGTCCGGTCCGATCAGGTCGGTGCGCAGCACGGTACGGGAGATCAGGCCGGAGACGGTCGAGTTGAGGCAGGCGGACGGGATGAGGAAGTCGTCCCGGGTGCCGTAGGTGCGCACGCAGCGGCCGGGGTCGGCGAGGACGGCCAGCTCGGGGTCGAACGCGGTGCCGGCCAGGGCCTCGGCGAGTTCGCGGGTGATCGCGCCCTTGCCGGTCCACCCGTCGACGAACACCACGTCGGGGGCGTTGTGGTGGGCGTCCAGGTAACGCACGGCGACCGGGTCCAGGCCCCGGCCGCGGATGATCGAGACCGCGTAGTGCGGGGTGTCCAGGCCGTGCGCGAAGGCCAGCCAGCGGCGGATCAGGACCCCCACCGGGGTGCCGGCCCGGGCCAGCGAGGCCAGTACGAGGCCGCGACCGCGCTCGCGCACCAGGGTCTCCGCGACGGTGCCGACGGCGAGCGCGATCCGGCGGGCGGAGATCCGCAGCGCCTGGTGGAACAGCTCCTGGTACTCGGGGCTGGGCTGGTACTCGACCGGCAGGGATTCGGCGTAGTGGGCACCGCCGTTCTGGACGGCCTCCTCGCGCTCCTCGGTGGGGGCCTCCAACGGGACGTCGGAGAGGTCCTTGAGCAGCCAGGACACCTCGTCGGCGCGGTAGGACGAGAACCCCGGGCCGTGGAGCGGCGTGGGCAGCGCGGAGGACGGAACAGCGGGCGGGGCGGCGGACGGGGCAGGGGACGGACCGGTGGGCGGCACGGAGGGCAGGCGGGAAGGCCGGTGCGACGGCAGCACGGCGAGGACCACCCGGTCGGTGACCTGCCGCAGCTGCGCGAGCAGGGACCGCTCGCCCTCGTGCAGTTCGGTGGTGTCGGCCACGTCGTCGATCACCAGCACGACCGCGTCGAAGCGGCGGGCCGGGTCGACGCCGGGGGCGACGTTGTAGACGAAGCGCTCGCGCGAGCCGCCGTCCTGCGGTTCGTCGTGGGCGGGGAAGGAGAGCCGGGTGCGGATCGCGTAGCCGGGGTCGTCCACCGCGAGGACCGGCGAGCGGGTGGTGGTGGAGTAGTGGACCCGTTCCTCGCCGTTCGCGAGGCGGTCCGCGAGGGCGCCGGCGAGGCGCAGCGGCGCGTACATCAGCTCCTCGCAGCCGAGGACCAGCACCCGCCCCGACCCGGCCGACCCGAGTACCGGGGCCGACCCGGCCGACCCGAGCGCTGGAGCCGACCCGGCCGGCTCCAGCGCGGCGGCCAGCTGGGAGGCCAACTGCGGGAGAGCGGCTTCGAGTTGCGACCGGTGCACGGCGCTGAAGCCGTGCCGCCCGCCGTCCGGCAGCCCCTCGGGCCAGTCGAGGGCGACCCGCACCAGCGGGGCGGGCTCCGCGGGAGGCGGCTCCGGGGCCGGGCCGGCCTCGGCGATCAGCCGCTCGGCGCGGGCGAGGATGTCTCCGGGCAGCTCGACGCCCCCGCCGGCGGTGGCGACCAGGTCGAGCCGGGTGCCGAGTTCGGCGGCGGTGTCGGCCAGCCGCCGGCGGTCGGCCTCGTCGCGCAGGTCGACCAGGGCGACCACCACGTAGTGGTCGCGCGGGTGGTGCGCGTGCAGCTCGCGGATGGTGTTGAGCACGGTGTTGCCGGTGGAGAACTCGTCGTCCACCAGGACCAGCGGGCCGTCCCCCGCCAGCAGCGCGGGGTCGGCGGGCAGCAGCAGGTGGGAGGTCGCGTGCGAGTGCTCCTCCTCGAAGCCGCCGACCGGGGTCACCCCCGCCACCGGGCGGCGGGTGGAGTGCAGGTAGGGGGCGTCCAGGCCGTCGGCGACGCTGTGGCCGAGGCCGGTGGCCGTCTCGGCGTAGCCGAGCACCACGGCGCGCGCGGCCGTCTCCTCGCCCAGCAGCTCGCGCACCCGGCGGCCGAGGTCGAGACCGGCGCCGTGCACCACGGAGGGGCGCTGCGGGACGTGCTTGCCGAGCACGGTGGAGACCAGCAGGTGGGCGCGCTTGGGGTTCTCGCGCAGGGCCAGGCCGACCAGTTCGGGGAGGCGGTCCGAGCCGGTCAGGGCGACGCCCGCCCGGTCGGCCACCCAGCGGCCGGTCCACTCTTGCTTCGCTGTCACTACTGGTCCTGCCTTCGATGGTGCGAGTCGTGCGATCGGTGCGATGCGTGCGATGCGTGCGATAGGTGCGAGGTCGTGCAGGTCGAGCAGGTCGTTCCGGCCATCGGGACCGCGCAGGCCGTACGGCCGCGCGGCCCGTGCGGTCAGCCGCAGAGGCAGGCCGAGAGCAGCTCGGCGAAGCTCACGTCCTCCCGCGCCACCCCGAACACCTCGGCACGCAGCATCACCCGCTCCGCCCAGGCCCGGTGCGGCTTGGCCTCGTTCATCTTGTTGGTGTACGCCGATCGGAGCACCCCACCGCCGCCGCGCTCCTGGTCCAGGATGTCCCGGGCGTCGCTGTACTCCTCGTGGGTGACCACGGAGAGTGCGTGCACGGCGGGGACGTGACTGGGGTGGATGCAGGTCTTGCCGAGCAGCCCGTTGGCCCGGTCGAGCTCGATCTCGCGGATCAGGCCGTCCAGGTCGTGCTCGATGATCCGCTGGCGCACCGCCTCCCCGGAGGGCTCGGCCTCGGCGAACGGGGTGCGGCGCAGCTGCGGCTTGAACATCCGCTCCTGCACGGGGAAGTACTCCCAGACCGGCCCGGTCACGGTGAATCCGGTCCCGTCGGCCCGCCCGAGCACGTTGACCACGTCCCCGATCACCGCCGCGACCAGGGCGACGTCGTACGCGGTGAGGTCGGCCGAGCGGCGCAGCCCGTACGCGGAGCAAAGGTCGGTGACACCGAGGCGGACGGCGAGGACGCGCCCGCGGTACTTGTCGAGGAGTCGGGCGATCCCGAAGAGCTGCTCGCGGCGGGTCTCCAGGTGGGCCAGCTCGGGGGACTCCAGCACGGGCATGGCGAACAGCCGCCGGCCGGTGGCCGCCTCGGCGTCGGCGAGCGCCTCCAGGAAATCGCCGCCGCTCTCGTCGGTGAACTTCGGCAGCACGAAACCGGTCAGCAGTCCGATCGCCGGGCCGAGCCGGTCGGCGAGGTCGGTGATCTGGGAGGCGGCGCGGACCCTGATGAAAAGGAGGGGCAGGTCTTGTGCGCAATCGGTGAAGGTTTCAACGGCTCGGGCCGGTTCGGAGGCCACTCCCCGAACCTCTCCCAGCCACCCGCCGGGCGCCTCGGCGCGCACCTCACCGCGGGCCCGCTGCTCGTCCCGCAGCTCGCCGCGGGCCGCGCCGGACGCGTCACCCCGGCACGCGCCGTGCAACTCGTCGAACAGCTCGCCGAGCTGGACCACCAGGTTGGCCTCGGCGGCGGTCACCTCGTGGTCGGCGATCGCGTCCTCCAGGCAGAGCACCATCGAGACGACGCCCCGACCGGCCTGCTTGCGGATGTCCGTGCCCAGCGTGGGCCTGGTGGCGGGGCTGTAGAGGGTCGCACCGAGCGCGGTGGCCAGGACGGCCGCGTCGCTCTCCGCGGAGAACGCCCGGGGCTGTTCGAGGAAGAGCCGGCCGCGTACGTCGTCGGCGAGGTGGCCGAAATGGCGCATGGTGCTCTCCTCAGGGTTGCGGCCGCCGGTCGGGCGGGGTTCGTGCTCAGGGACGTGCGGGGAGGTACTGGGGGCGTGCGCGGAGGTACTCAGGGAGGTACTGGGGGGTGTGCGGGGAGGTGCTCGAAGAGTGCGGGAGGATGCTCGGAGGGTGCCGCGATCCGGCGTGAGGTCGGGCTGCGGAAGGTCGGGGTGCGGGCCGTCGGGCACCGCTGCGGGCCGCGCGGGGCGTCACGATGGTTAACCGGTCCACCGGGCCCGGTGGTTCCCGGGCGCACGCTGCTGATCCCCCCTGCCGAACCCCCCGGGACCCTCTGGGAGCCCATCGTACGGACGACTTCCGGTCGAATGCGATTCCGAAACATCGAATTCTCGGAAGATTACCCTCCGCTTCACAAACCGCAAGCATTGGCAAAGTCCCACGGTTTCGCCACCTTCGGTCACGTTGTCCGAAGGGGTGGCGAACAGGCAGGATGGTCGGCTATGACGCACGTGATGGCCAAGGGCGCCAACATCGCACTGCCGGTGGCGGCGGTCCGCGCCGTGCTGCGCTGGAGCGCCACGCCCGGTGCGCCGGACGTGGACGCCTCCGCGCTGCTCCTCGGCGCCGACGGCAGGGTTCGTTCCGATGCCGACTTCGTCTTCTACAACCAGCCGAGACACCCCTCGGGGCAGGTGCGCCACCTGCCCAAGCAGCAGACCTCCGCCGGCGCCGAGATCGCCGACACCGTGGAGGCGGAGCTCGCCAAGCTGCCGCCCGAGGTGGACCGGGTGGTCCTGGCCGGCTCGTCCGAGGGCGGCTCGTTCCGCACGGTGACCGGGCTGCGCCTGCTGCTCTTCGACGCCGGCGCCGGGGAGGGCGCAGCCGCGCTCGCCGAGTTCGCGATGCCCGAGAACGACGACGTCACCGCGCTGGTCGCGGGCGAGCTCTACCGCCGGTCGGGGTCGTGGAAGTTCCGGGCCGTCGGCCAGGGCTACGCCACCGGGCTGATCGGCCTGGCCACCGACTTCGGGATCACCGTCGAGGACGGCGCGGGCGGGCCCCAGGACGCCGGGCCGGCCGACCAGCCGGGCCGGCCCGCTCCGGCGGCGGACCCGCGCGCCGCCCTGCCGGACCCCCGTCCGGCCCCGCGGCCCGAACCGGGCACGTACACCCTGGCCCCCGCCGTCCCCCTCGCCGCCCCGCAGTCACCCGTGTCGGCGCCGGCCGCGGCCGTACCCGCCAACACTCCCCCGCCGCCGCCCGCCCCGCCCGCGATGCCGACGAACGCGCCGACCGTCCCGCCGGCGCCCCCGGCCCGGCAGCCGGGGTACGGCTATCCGCCGCAGGCCCCGCAGCAGCAGGGCGGCTACGGCTACCCGCAGCAGGCCCCGCGCCCCGGTTACGGCTACCCCCAGCCGGCCCACCAGGCTCCGCAGCAGACCTACCCACCGCAGCAGTCGGCCCCCGGCTACGGCTACCCGCAGCAGCCCGCACCGCACCAGCAGGGCGGCTACGGCTACCCCCCGCCGAACACCGCCCCGCAGCCCCAGCAGCAGCCGGTGCAGCAGCCCGCACCGCAGGCCCCCCAGCCCCAGGCCGCCACCGAGGAGTTCGCGCTGCCGCCGCAGGGTCCGCAGTTCCAGCCCCGCTGACGGCCCGGCCGCGGCACCCGGAGCCGCGGCACCCCACCGCCGCCCCGCCCCCGGGGCCCGGCCCGCGCGGCTACTCCGGCCCCGAGGGGTTCTTGTAGCCGCGCTGCCACTGCATCCCGAAGCCGTACAGCCGGTCGATGTCGGCCTGGAAGCCGCTGACGTAGCGCACCTCGCGGCGCACCGTCAGCTGGTTGTCCCCGGCGTTCTCGATCAGCACCACCGCGCAGGAGCGCGCGGCCGCGGCACGCTCCTCCAGCTTGATCTCGATCCGCGGACCGGTCTGCGGCACGATCGTCACCACCGCGTTGGCCTGCTCGAACGCGGGTGTGCCGTCATAGATGTAGACGAAGATGAGCAGCCGCTTGAACTGGTCCTTCTTCTCCAGGTTCACGTACATCGTCTCGCCGGACGGCGCTCCGTACTGGTCGTCACCGCTGAGCTTGACGTAGGGCGCGCGCTGGAGGTCCCCGAAGTAGCCGCCGAGCGGCTGGACCACGCCCCGGCTGCCGTCGGAGAGTTCGTACATGCAGGCCAGGTCGAGGTCGACGTTGAACTGGGCGCTCTGCTGGGCGTCCGGCTCCATCGGGCTGAGGATGCGCGGGCTGAACCAGCGCTTGAGCGCGTCCCGGCCGGAGGCGCGCGGTGCTCCTATCCGGGTGGTCCAGTGCAGGTTGACGTAGAGGTAGCCGGTGGTGGCCGCGGCCCCGGTGATCGCGTGCTGCGGCGTCGACTTGGTGAGCGTGACCTTGTGCTGCCCGCCCGGGTCGAGGGTGTTCCGCTCCCCGCGCAGGTACTCCCAAATCGAGGCCATCCCAGTCCTCCCCCAGGGGCCGTCAGTCGGTCCGACGGTCCGCCGCTCAATGATCCGGCATCAGCCCGTCCGCCGGGTACCCGAACTCCCTACCCACCAGCGTGAACCGGACACCGCCCACGGCACCGACGGGCTCCTCCCGCCCCGAACCTCAGCCGGACCGCCGCCGGACACCAGCCGGTCGGCGGCCGACGGCGGGTCGGCTGGCGGGGCGAAGCTCCCCTCCCGTAACATGCCGCCCCTTCGGACGCGATATCGTCTAGCCGCACAGGTGTCCCGACCGCCCCTGCCCGGGCGCGGTGGGCGCGCCCGGCGGCAAGGACGTACCGTCAGGCCCTGTCCCGGCGACGGGATCTGACCGCCTGTGTCGCACTGTGACCTGTCCCCTGCGGAAACCCGAGGCCCGACCCGCAATGAACCTGACCTCCATACAGCTGGTCTGGACCGTCATCGGCGGCGCAGCCCTGCTGTTCACCGCCATCCTGGTGGCGACGCTGCGCTTCAAGAACACCACGAAGCCCGAGGAGTCGGGCGACTCCTGGGAGCGCACCGAGGAGCGCCGCCGCCGCAAGGAGATGATCTACGGGATCTCCTCCTACGTCCTGCTGTTCTGCTGCGCCGGCGTCGCGGCCGCGCTGTCGTTCCACGGCCTGGTGGGCTTCGGCAAGGAGAACCTGGGCCTGTCCAACGGCTGGGAGTACCTCGTCCCGTTCGGCCTGGACGGCGCCGCGATGTTCTGCTCGGTGCTCGCCGTGCGCGAGGCCAGCCACGGTGACGCGGCGCTCGGTTCGCGCCTGCTGGTCTGGGTGTTCGCGATCGCCTCGGCCTGGTTCAACTGGGTGCACGCCCCGCGCGGCATGTCGCACGACGGCGCCCCGGAGTTCTTCTCCGGCATGTCCATCTCGGCCGCGATCCTGTTCGACCGGGCGCTGAAGCAGACCCGCAAGGCCGCGCTGCGCGAGCAGGGCCTCGTCCCGCGCCCGCTGCCGCAGATCCGCATCGTGCGCTGGCTGCGCGCCCCCCGCGAGACCTACGCCGCCTGGTCGCTGATGCTGCTGGAGAACGTCCGCAGCCTGGACGAGGCGGTCGAGGAGGTGCGCGAGGAGCGCCAGGCGAAGGAGGCCGCCAAGCTGCGCGCCCGCAGTGCCGACCGCCGCGAGCGCGCCGAGCTCAAGGCCATCTCCCGTCAGGGCGGCATGCTCGCCCGGGCCCGCGGCGGCCGTCAGGTGCCCGCGCTCACCGCTGCCGGAGACGGCCCGAGCGCTTCGGAGCCTGCCCTAGCCGCTGACGCCGACGCCACCTCCCAGGCCGGCCGCTCCGCGCTGGAGCCCGCTTCTTCGCCGAGCGCCCTGGAGGCCGGCCGCCGGCCGCGTGCCGCCGTCGGCTCCTCCTCGACCGGCTCCCTCGGCGATTCGTCCTACCTCGGCAGCGGTTCCTCGTCGTCCTCCTCCTACCGCAGCTCGACCATCGACCTGACGGCCGACGACGACACCCTGTCGATGCCCAAGCTGGACTCGCTGGAGCGCAAGCTGCGCGCCATCGAGCAGCAGCTCGGCTGACCCGCAGCGGGGACAACGCACCACATCACGCACCTCGCACCGGAACACGCACCGCACCACGCACCCGGAGCACGCGAACGGCCGCCCCCTCGCAGGAAGGGGGCGGCCGTTCGCGTGTGCGTTCGCGGACCGAAGCCGCAGGACCACAGGCCCCGGGACCACGAGCCACGGGCCCCGGGACCACAGGCCCCGGGGCCGGAGCGCTACTTGTCGGCGCTCACCAGTTCGTGCTCGCCTCCGCCACCCTCGGCGGCCACCCGGCGGTTGCGCAGGACCGACGAGCCGAGGGCGAGGCCGATGAAGGCGACACCGATCAGGCCGGTGACCATCTCCGGGATGTGGTACTCGATGCCGACCAGCAGGATCACCGAGAGCGCGCCGATCGCGTAGTGCGCGCCGTGCTCCAGGTAGACGTAGTCGTCCAGGGTGCCCTGGCGGACCAGGAAGACGGTCAGCGAGCGGATGTACATCGCGCCGATGCCGAGGCCCAGGGTGATCTGGAAGATGTCGCTGGAGATGGCGAACGCGCCGACGACGCCGTCGAAGGAGAACGACGCGTCCAGGACCTCCAGGTACATGAAGAGGAAGAACGCGGCCTTTCCGCCCACCTGGACGATGGACTTCCCGGACTTCGTCGCCTTCTCCTCCGCCTCTTCGTCCTCCTCCAGGCCCGCCTCGAAGATCGAGGAGAGCCCGTTCACGGCGAGGTAGGTGACCAGGCCGAGCACACCGGCGAGCAGCACCGTCTCGGCGTGCTCCCCGGCGAAGAAGTTGGACGCCAGCAGCAGCGTGACCAGCGCGACGACCGTCGAGAAGGCCTCCAGCTTGCCGACCTTCTCCAGCGGACGCTCGATCCAGGCCAGCCAGTTGTAGTCCTTCTCCTCGAAGATGAAGTCGAGGAAGATCATCAACAGGAAGACGCCACCGAAGGCCGCGATGGCCGGGTTCGCGGCCTCCAGGTACTGGCCGTAGGTCAGACCCTCGTACGTCTTGTCGGAGTTGAGCGCGAGGTCGATGACCGTCGCCGGACTGAGGTGCGCGGTGAGGCCGACGACCAGCAGCGGGAAGATCAGCCGCATACCGAAGACGGCGATCAGCACGCCGACGGTGAGGAAGATCTTCTGCCAGTACGGGTTCATCCGCTTCAACACCGTGGCGTTGACCACCGCGTTGTCGAACGACAGGGAGATCTCCAGGATGGAGAGGATCAGCACGATGCCGAATCCTTCAGCTCCCCAGAGCAGGCCGGCTGCGATCAGCCCGATGACGGTGATCGCGAATGACCAGCCGAAGGTGCGGAGGAACACGGGACTTGGTTACCTTTCGAGTTCATGGCGCCGAGAACGTCGACCACGTCGACCACGGGCTTCGGGCCTTTACTGTACGTTTACGCCGAAATCGAGGGCAATGCCGCGCAGGCCCGAGGCGTACCCCTGGCCCACCGCGCGGAACTTCCACTCGCCCGCGTAGCGGTACAGCTCGCCGAAGATCATCGCGGTCTCGCTGGAGGCGTCCTCGGTCAGGTCGTACCGGGCGATCTCCTGCCCGTCCAGGGAGTTGACCACCCGGATGTAGGCGTTGCGCACCTGACCGAAGTTCTGCAGGCGCGACTCGGCGTCGTAGATCGACACCGGGAAGGCCACCTTGTCCACCTGCGGCGGGACGAGGTCCAGGTTGACCAGTACGACCTCGTCGTCGCCCTCGCCGTCACCGGTGAGGTTGTCGCCGGTGTGCTCGACCGAGCCCTCGGGGCTCTTGAGGTTGTTGTAGAAGACGAAGTACTCGTCACCGAGCACCCGGCCTCCCGAGCAGAGCAGCGCGCTCGCATCGAGGTCGAACGGCGCACCGGTGGTCGAGCGGGCGTCCCAGCCGAGGCCGATCTGCACCTGCGTCAGATTCGGCGCGGCCTTGGTGAGCGAGACGTTTCCACCCTTGGCGAGCGTGACACTCATGGCTGTCCTTCCTCCCTTTTCCTCCCGGGGCGCATCTCAAGGTCTATTCCCCCGTGGCCCCGCCCGGCCTCCTTCGGCCGGCTGAACTTCCTGAACTCCCATCCTTCCAGTGCGCCCGGGCAGCACGAAGCCGGGGCGGCCGCCGACGCCTCGCGTCCGCGGCCGCCCCGGCCCGGTGGTACCTCGTCAGGCCCGCTGGGCCCGCCGCCCGGCTCAGACGTTGACGCCGAAGTCCTGGGCGATGCCGCGCAGGCCGGAGGCGTACCCCTGGCCGATGGCGCGGAACTTCCACTCGGCGCCGTTGCGGTACAGCTCGCCGAAGACCATCGCGGTCTCGGTCGAGGCGTCCTCGGAGAGGTCGTAGCGCGCCAGCTCGTTGTTGTCGGCCTGGTTCACCACGCGGATGAAGGCGTTGCGGACCTGGCCGAAGTTCTGGGTCCGGTTCTCGGCGTCGTAGATCGACACCGGGAAGACGATCTTCTGCACGTCGGCCGGGACGGTCGCCAGGTTGACCTTGATGGCCTCGTCGTCGCCCTCACCCGCACCGGTCAGGTTGTCGCCGGTGTGCTCGACCGAGCCCTCGGGGCTCTTCAGGTTGTTGAAGAAGACGAAGTTGCCGTCCTTGTCGACCTTGCCCTGGTCGTTGCAGAGCAGGGCGCTGGCGTCCAGGTCGAAGTCCGTGCCGGTGGTGGTACGGACGTCCCAGCCAAGGCCGATGACCACGGCGGTCAGGCCGGGGGCTTCCTTGGTGAGCGAGACATTGCCGCCCTTGCTCAGGCTGACACCCACTGGTCCTCCAAGATTCGGGAGGCACTCCCTGGTGCCCCCGTGGTGCGGTCAGAGGTGTCAGCGGCGATTGCGCCGAGCCTCTGACCAGCCAACGGACCGATCGTAGTGCCGGGTTCCCGTCCTGGGCAGGGAACGGGCCCGGCGTGGCTGTTCGAATCTGCGCGGGCACCTTCCCCGCGGTCGGTCCGCAGCCCGCCGGGCCCGTACGACGCACCCGCGAAGGGGCGCGCAGGGGGCGTCAGAGCGCGCCGAGGACCTTCAGGTACTCCTGCTCGTCACGGGCGTCCGGCAGGTCGTTGACGACGCTCCAGCGCACGACGCCGGCCTTGTCGATCACGAAGGTGCCGCGCACCGCGCAGCCCTTCTCCTCGTTGAAGACGCCGTAGGCCCGGGAGACCTCGCCGTGCGGCCAGAAGTCGGAGAGAAGCGGGTAGTCCAGGCCCTCCTGCTCGGCGAAGACGCGCTGGGTGAACGGCGAGTCGTTGGAGATGCCGAGCACCTGCACCTCGTCGTTCTGGAGGCGCGGCAGCTCCTTCTGGATCGCGCAGACCTCGCCGGTGCAGACGCCGGTGAAGGCGAACGGGTAGAAGACCAGGACGACGTTCTTCTCGCCCCGGAAGTCGGAGAGCTTGACCAGCTCGCCGTGCTGGTTCTTCAGCTCGAAGTCCGGAGCCTCGGTGCCGACCTCGATGGCCATGGTGGGACCTTTCTGACGCGACAGGGCCGCGCGGCGGGCGCGGCGAGCGCCATCCTCGCATTCACCGGCACCGATTCGGCCGAACGGGTGAGGCGGCCGGCCGCCGGAGCGGCCGCTTTCGCCCACGGCGAACGCGGCTCCCGGCAGGGGATCCAGCCCGGAGCGCGAAACGGCCGGGCCCCGCTGGAGGAAGCTCCAACGGGGCCCGACTCAGGATCGCGGCTCAGGCTCGCGGGGCGCTCAGCGCTTGCCCGCCTTGGCTGCCTTGGTCGCCAGCCGGGTGGCGGCCCAGTCCTTGGCGATGGCGATCGAGCTGGTCTGCGAGAGGCCGGCGGTCCGGGCCGCGTCGGCGATGTCGGAGGCCTCGATGTGGCCGTCACGGCCGGTCTTGGGCGTCAGCAGCCAGATCAGGCCGCCCTCGGCCAGGTATTCCAGGGCGTCGACGAGGGAGTCGGTGAGATCTCCGTCGTCGTCGCGGTGCCACAGCAGGACGGCGTCGGCGACGTCGTCGTAGTCCTCGTCGACGAGATCCGTCCCGGTGATCTCCTCGATGCCCTCGCGGAGTTCCTGGTCACTGTCTTCGTCGTACCCCAGCTCCTGGATGATCTGGTCCTTCTCGAAACCGAGACGGTGGGCCGGGTTGGACTTGTCCGCGGGGTCCGCGGTCGCGCTCACGGGAATAACCTCCAGTATTCGGCTCGGCATCCTTGCCGAGGCTTGGCCGTAGTCCACACGGGCGCGGCGGTTCGCGCAAGTACCCGACCCCCGATCCCCTCCAAAGGTTGACGTGTCGCAGGGGGACACGCCGGTCGACGTGTCGCGAATCACACCGATTTGCCCTTCTCTGCACAAGACAAGGATGCTTCGGGTGACCCCGGTCCACAGGTCGTACGCGTGCCCGAGATGCGAACGGCATTCGGGTCCGCGCGTGCGCGGGCGTAGAGTCTCCTGTTGGCCCTCACCCCGACCGCCCGCCATCGGACGGTCGGGCAACCAGGTCGGACCACCTCTGTTCGTAACACCCGGTGGTGCGGGGCGCAGGCAAGAGCGCCTGCTCCGCGCGCCGCCAGACCGTACCGCCTACCGGGCGGAACGGTTACCGATCGGTAGAGATGACGGATCTCCGAGCGCGGTAGCACGATGGAGGCGGCGCGACACACCTCAGTTTCGACCGACAGTGAAGGAACAGCGTGGCTTCCGGATCCGATCGCAACCCGATCATCATTGGCGGCCTTCCGAGTCAGGTCCCGGACTTCGATCCCGAGGAGACCGCGGAATGGCTGGAGTCGCTTGACGCGGCCATCGACGAGCGGGGGCGCGAGCGTGCCCGCTACCTGATGCTCCGCTTGATCGAGCGCGCCCGCGAGAAGCGTGTCGCCGTGCCCGAGATGCGCAGCACGGACTACGTCAACACCATCGCCACCAAGGACGAGCCGTTCTTCCCCGGCAACGAGGAGATCGAGCGCAAGGTCCTCAACGCGACCCGCTGGAATGCGGCCGTCATGGTCTCCCGGGCCCAGCGTCCGGGCATCGGCGTGGGCGGCCACATCGCCACCTTCGCCTCCTCCGCGTCGCTCTACGACGTCGGCTTCAACTACTTCTTCCGCGGCAAGGACGCCGAGGGCGAGTCCGGCGACCAGATCTTCTTCCAGGGTCACGCCTCCCCCGGCATCTACGCCCGCGCCTTCCTCCTGGACCGACTGTCCGAGCAGCAGCTCGACGCCTTCCGCCAGGAGAAGTCGAAGGCGCCGTACGGCCTCTCCAGCTACCCGCACCCGCGGCTGATGCCGGACTTCTGGGAGTTCCCGACCGTCTCGATGGGCCTCGGCCCGCTCGGCGCGATCTACCAGGCCCGGATGAACCGCTACCTGGAGCACCGGGGCATCAAGGACACCTCCTCCTCGCACGTCTACGCCTTCCTCGGCGACGGCGAGATGGACGAGCCGGAGTCGCTGGGCCAGCTGTCGCTGGCCGCGCGCGAGGGCCTGGACAACCTGACCTTCGTGGTCAACTGCAACCTGCAGCGCCTGGACGGCCCGGTCCGCGGCAACGGCAAGATCATCCAGGAGCTGGAGTCCCAGTTCCGGGGCGCCGGCTGGAACGTCATCAAGCTGGTCTGGGACCGCAGCTGGGACCCGCTGCTCGCGCAGGACCGCGACGGCGTCCTGGTGAACAAGCTGAACACCACGGTCGACGGCCAGTTCCAGACGTACGCCACCGAGACCGGCGCGTACATCCGCGAGAACTTCTTCGGCGGCGACCTGCGGCTGCGCAAGATGGTCGAGAGCATGACCGACCAGCAGATCCAGCACCTGGGTCGCGGCGGCCACGACCACGCCAAGGTCTACGCGGCGTACAAGGCGGCCCGCGAGCACAAGGGCCAGCCGACGGTCATCCTCGCCCAGACGGTCAAGGGCTGGACGCTCGGCCCCAACTTCGAGGGCCGCAACGCGACGCACCAGATGAAGAAGCTGACGGTCGAGGACCTGAAGCGCTTCCGCGACCGGCTGCACCTGCCGATCACGGACAAGCAGTTGGACGAGGGCTACCCGCCCTACTACCACCCGGGCAAGGACTCGGAGGAGATCCAGTACATGCACGACCGCCGCAAGGAGCTGGGCGGCTACGTGCCGACCCGCAAGGTGCGGCCGCGGCAGCTGGAGCTCCCGGGCGACGACGCCTACAAGGCGGTCAAGAAGGGTTCGGGCAACCAGACCATCGCCACCACCATGGCGTTCGTCCGGGTGCTCAAGGACCTGATGCGGGACAAGGGCATCGGCAACCGCTTCGTGCCGATCGCGCCCGACGAGTACCGCACCTTCGGCATGGACTCGCTCTTCCCGTCGGCGAAGATCTACAACCCGCTCGGCCAGACCTACGAGTCGGTCGACCGCGAGCTGCTGCTGGCGTACAAGGAGTCCCCGACCGGCCAGATGCTGCACGACGGCATCTCCGAGGCGGGCTGCACCGCGTCGCTGATCGCGGCGGGCTCCTCCTACGCCACCCACGGCGAGCCGCTGATCCCGGTCTACGTCTTCTACTCGATGTTCGGGTTCCAGCGCACCGGTGACCAGTTCTGGCAGATGGCCGACCAGCTGGCCCGCGGCTTCGTGATCGGCGCCACCGCCGGCCGCACCACGCTGACCGGCGAGGGCCTGCAGCACGCGGACGGCCACTCGCACCTGCTGGCCTCGACCAACCCCGGCGTCGTCGCGTACGACCCGGCGTACGGCTTCGAGATCGCGCACATCGTCCAGGACGGCCTGCGGCGGATGTACGGCTCGTCGGCGGAGTTCCCGCACGGCGAGGACGTCTTCTACTACATGACCGTCTACAACGAGCCGATCAAGATGCCGGCCGAGCCGGAGAACGTCGACGTCGAGGGCATCCTCAAGGGTCTGCACCGGTACGCGCCGGCCGCCGCCGGCCAGATCCCGGCCCAGATCCTCGCCTCCGGCGTGGCGGTGCCGTGGGCCCTGGAGGCCCAGCGCATCCTCGCCGAGGAGTGGAACGTCAAGGCCGACGTCTGGTCCGCGACCTCCTGGAACGAGCTGCGCCGCGACGCGGTGGAGGCCGAGGAGTTCAACCTCCTGCACCCGGAGGAGCAGCAGCGCGTCCCGTACGTGACGCAGAAGCTGCAGGGCGCCGAGGGCCCGTTCGTCGCCGTCTCCGACTGGATGCGCGCGGTGCCGGACCAGATCTCGCGCTGGGTGCCGGGCCAGTACCAGTCGCTGGGCGCCGACGGCTTCGGCTTCGCCGACACCCGTGGCGCGGCCCGTCGCTTCTTCCACATCGACGCGCAGTCGGTCGTGCTGGGCGTGCTCACCGAGCTCGCCAAGCAGGGCAAGATCGACCGCAGCGCGCTGAAGGACGCGATCGACCGCTACCAGCTGCTGGACGTGGCGGCGGCCGACCCGGGTGCCGCCGGCGGCGACGCCTGACCGCTCGGTGAGCCGGTGAACAGCCGGTAGGCCGGCGGACCGGTCCAGGGGCCGGACCTCCCAGGTGGGGGTCCGGCCCTTCGCCGTCCCCGGCCACCGGGCGGCCGGGTGACCTCCGTCACACCCTCTTGAACCTCACACAGGTGTGAGCTCCTAGGGTCGTTCCCAGACGAACCGGACCACCCCAGGAGGTCTCCCATGAACGCCGTCCACCCCGAGCCCGCCGCCGGCGGCAACGCGTACAACCGCGGTGTGATCACCGAGTTCCGGGCCTCGGCCGGCGCGGTCGGCGGGTCCTTCGCGGGCACCCCGCTGCTGCTGCTCACCACCTGGGGCCGGCGCAGCGGAGAGCCGCGCACCACGCCGCTGGTGCACCTGACGGACGCCGGCCGCACCGTCGTCTTCGCCTCCAACGGCGGCGCCCCGGCGGACCCCGACTGGTACCGCAACCTGGCCGCCCGCCCCGAGGTCACCGTCGAACTCGGCGCCGAGCGCTTCCCGGCACTCGCCGTCCCGGTGGCCGACGAGGACCGGTACGAGGCCCTCTGGGCGGCCCAGATCGCCGCCCAGCCGTCGTTCGCCGCCTTCCGGGCCCGTGCCGGCCGCGTCGTCCCGCTGGTGGAGCTGCGCCGCGCGGCGGGCTGACGCGCGAACGCCGGCGGGCCCGGACTCGGTGGAGTCCGGGCCCGCCGGCGTTCGACGGCGCGGGTGGTCGGCGGGCCGTCAGATGTGGACGGCCGGGCCGGCCTCGGCGCTGCCGCGGCGGGCGAGCAGTCCGAGCAGGGCGGCGGCGAAGGCCACCACGGAGGCCACCGCGAAGGCGAGCGACATGCCGCTGAGGAAGGACTGGTGGACGGCGCCGGCCATCGCGTCGACCACCTCGGCCGGGGTGCCGGCCGGGGCGGGCGGGGCGAAGCCGAGCTGGGCCGCCTGCTTGAGGCCCTCGGCCTCGGCGCCCTGGACCGCCGGCAGGCCGGCCTCGGCCCACTTGCCGGGCAGCACGTCGCCGACCTTGGCGGCCATCAGCGCGCCCAGCGCGGCGGTGCCCAGGCTGCCGCCGACCTGCATCGCGGCCTGCTGCAGGCCGCCGGCCACGCCGGAGAGCTCCATCGGCGCGTTGCCGACGATCACCTCGGTGGCGCCGACCATGACCGGGCTCATGCCCAGGCCCATCAGGACGAACCAGAGCGACATCACACCGGCGCCGGAGCCCTCGTCCAGGGTGGACATCCCGAACATCGCCACGGTGGTGATCAGCATGCCGGCCACGATCGGGATCCGCGGGCCGAGCCGGCCGATGGCCAGACCCGCCACCGGCGAGCCGACGATCATCATGCCGGTCATCGGCAGCAGGTGGACGCCGGCCTCGACCGGCGACATCCCGTGGACGTTCTGCAGGTAGAAGGTCACGAAGAAGATCGCACCGAAGAACGAGAAGGCCATCAGCACCATCAGCAGGGTGGCGGCCGACAGCGGGACGGAGCGGAACAGGCTGAGCGGGATCAGCGGCTCGCGGGCGACCCGCTGCCAGAACGCGAAGGCCGTCATCAGGACCAGCGCACCGCCCAGGAAGAGCAGGGTGGAGACGTCGCCCCAGCCCCATTCGGGCGCCTTGATGATGCCGAAGACCAGCGCGAACATCGCCAGCGAGAGCAGCACGATGCCGGGGATGTCGAAGGACTTGGCCGCCTTCTCGGCCCGGACGTCCCGCAGGATCCAGATGCCGAGGGCCAGCGTCAGCAGGCCGACCGGGATGTTGATGAAGAACACCGACTGCCAGCTGACGTGCTCGACCAGCAGGCCGCCGACGATGGGACCGGCCGCCGAGGACGCGCCGATCACCCCGCCCCAGATGCCGATCGCCATGTTGAGCTTCTCGACCGGGAAGGCCCCGCGCAGCAGGCCGAGCGCGGCCGGCTGGAGCAGCGCGCCGAACAGGCCCTGCAGGACGCGGAAGGCGATCACCGTCTGGATGTTGCCCGCGAAGGCGATCGCGGCCGAGGTGGCGGCGAAGCCGGCCGCGCCGACCAGGAAGGTCCGCTTGTGGCCGAAGCGGTCGCCGATCTTGCCCGCGGTGATCAGGAAGACCGCGAGGGCGAGCAGGTAACCGCTGGTCACCCACTGGATCTCGGACGGCGCGGCCTTGAGGTCGGCCTGGATGACGGGGTTCGCGATCGCGACGATGGTGCCGTCCAGCGCGACCATCATGACGCCGACGGCGACGGTCAGCAGGGTCAGCCAGGGGTGCCCCTTCAGACCGCTCCCGGACGATGACTCGGGCTGCGGCGGATCGTCCGCCTTGGCGCTCTTGACGACGGACTGGCTCATCTGGGGCCCTCCGGGGGCATGGCAGCGAACAGACGTGGTCGTGGCGCCCCGGGCCCACCCGTCCCCACGAGTTACCCGGCCTGGGGGCGCCACGCTCCGCAGATTATGTCAGTCACTGACATTTGGCAAACTCTGCCGTGTTACTGAGGCTGACATATGTCAGCCAGCTAGAGTTGTGCACCAGCACCACCCGTCGCCTCGCCGTCCGGAAGGCCCCCGCCATGGCCGCTCAGCGCTCGCCCATCGCCACCGCCCCGGCCCGGCCGGCCGAGGGCGCGGGCCAAGGCCTGCGCGAGCGCAAGAAGCAACAGACCCGGGACGCCCTGATCGAGGCCGCCCACCGGCTCTTCTTCAGCCAGGGGTTCGCCGGGACGACGGTGGACGAGATCGCCGCCGCCGTCGACGTCTCGCAGCGCACGTTCTTCCGCTACTTCGCCAACAAGGACGAGGTCGCCCTCGCCGTCATGGCCGAGGCCGAGGACTACTTCATCGACCGGCTGCGGGCCAGACCCGCCGGGGAGAACCCGCTGGAGGCCCTGCGCGCCGCGATCGTCGAGTCCTGGCGCGAGCTCGCCTCCCGGCACCCGTCCGGACCGGGCTCGGTGACCAGCGCACTGGAACTGATGCGGATGATCGAGGACACCCCCACGCTGCTCGCCGCCCATCTGCGCCGGGTCACCGAGCAGGAGCGGGTGGTGGTGCAGGTGCTCGCGGCCCGCGAGGGCCTCGACCCGGCCGAGGACCTGCGCCCCGCCGTGATGGCCGCGGTCTTCGGCAGCGTGCTGCGCGCGGCCCACCTGTCCTGGAGCGCCGAGTGCGAGGAGTCCGGCCCGGAGGACATGATCGCGCTGATCACACGTCACTTCGACCAGCTCGGCCCCGCCCTGGCCGGCGACTGGCGGCACTAGGGCCTGTCTTCGAACTCCCGCCCGCGGTGCGGCGCCGGGGCCCCAGGCCTGCCGCGTCATACCGGAGTACTACGGCGAAGCCCGGTCCCCGGTCCGACGCCCGGCGGCACCGGCCGCCCTAGGCTGACGGGATGATCGATCCGCCCACCGGGCCGACCCGGGGCGGCCTGCTGCCCGGTCTGCTCGCCCCGCTCACCCGCCCGTCCACCGACCACACCCCGCTGCTGGCCCACGCCACCAGCCGCTGGGTCCGCTGGCTGCCGTACCTCCTCGCCCTGTCGGCGGTATCCTCCCTGCTGCCCAGCGGGATCAACGTCCTGGCGCACGACTACGGGCTCAACGTCGGCCTCGCCGCGGCCCTCGCCGTCGCCCAGACCGCGCCGCTGCTGCTCGCCGTGAGCCGCCCGCTGCCCGCCTGGTGGATGATCGGCGCCGCCGACCTGCTGACCTCCCTGCTGATCCTCACCACCGGCCGGGACACCTCCTCCGCCTGGCCGTGGCCGGCCACCGGCCTGGTCGGCTACCTGCTGCTGATGCTCCCGCTCGCGCTCCGCGAACGGCGGCGCACCCTGCTCTCGGTCTGGCTGGCCACCTGCGCCGCCGGCCTCGCACTGTCGCTGCTCGGCGTGGGCGGCGGCTTCGGCAGCGACAACAGCCTGCTGGCGGTGGCCCTGACCGGAGCCGTCCTGGTGCTCGGCGGCGCCCTGCGGGAACGGGCCGAGGCCCAGCGGCTGCTCGCCGAGCAGGAGCACATCAGCGAGGCCGAGCGCGAGCGCCGCACCCTGCTGGAGGAGCGCGCCCGGATCGCCCGCGAGCTGCACGACGTGGTCGCCCACCACATGTCCGTGATCGCCGTCCAGGCGGCCAGCGCCCCGTACCGGATCACCGGCGTACCGGCCGAGGCGGCCGAGGAGTTCACCGCCATCGCCGGCACCGCCCGCGACTCGCTGTCCGAGATGCGGCGGCTGCTGGGCGTGCTGCGCAGCGAGGACTCCGGCGCGGAGAAGGCACCGCAGCCCGGGATCGGACAGCTGACCCAGCTGGTCGAGACGGTCGGCCGGGCCGGGGTGCCGGCCGAGCTGGCCGTCCCGCCGGAGCTGGCCGCCGCCCTGCCGCAGGCCGTCGACCTCTCCGTCTACCGGATCGTCCAGGAGGCGCTGGCCAACGTGGTGCGGCACGCGCCCGGCGCCGAGGCCTGGGTGTCCCTGGCCGTCGACGGCCGGGCCCTGCTGGTCACGGTGGTGAACGGCGCCCCGCCCGCGCGCACCGAGTCGCTGGAGGCCGCCGCCGAGGGCACCGGCCACGGGCTGGTCGGGATGCGGGAACGCGTCCGGCTGCTGGATGGGAAGCTGGACACCGGCCCGCTGCCCGACGGCGGCTTCAAGGTGGCCGCCGTCCTGCCGATCGACACCCCCCGGGAGACCACCGCATGACCATCCGCGTGATCATCGTCGACGACCAGGCGATGGTGCGGGCGGGCTTCGCCGCCCTGCTGGGCGTCCAGAGCGACATCGACGTGGTGGGCGACGCGGCGGACGGCGCGCAGGCCCTGGAGGTCTGCGGCCGCACCCACCCGGACGTCGTCCTGATGGACGTCCGGATGCCCGGCATGGACGGCCTGGAGGCGGCCCGCCGGCTGCTCGACCCGGCCGTCCCCGGCGCCCACCGCCCCAAGGTGCTGATGCTGACCACCTTCGACGTGGACGACTACGTGTACGAGGCGCTGCGGGCCGGGGCCAGCGGCTTCCTGCTCAAGGACGCACCGCCGGCCGACCTGATCGCCGCCGTGCGGGTGGTCGCGGCCGGCGACGCGCTGCTCGCCCCCTCGGTGACCCGGCGGCTGATCGAGGACTTCGCCCGGGCCAGGCCGGCCCGGCGCCGCGACCCCAAGCTGCGGCTGAACGGCCTCACCCCGCGGGAGACCGAGGTGCTGGAGCTGATCGCCCGTGGCCTGTCCAACCAGGAGATCGCCGCCGGGCTGGTCCTCGCCGAACAGACCGTCAAGACCCACATCGGCCGGATCCTCGCCAAGCTCGACCTGCGCGACCGCGCCCAGGCGGTGGTGCTGGCCTACGAGTCCGGCCTGGTGACGCCCGGTCAATGACCGCCCCGGTGGCCGGTGTCGCACCGGACCGGCCGGAGCAACCCTCCTGGTACCCGGGTAGCACCCGGGAGTTGGCCCCGCGGTGTGACGTCCGCGGGGCCGCCGCATTTCTACCTTCCTCTCCGTCGACATCCGACGGACAAGGGAGAACACGGACATGCGGCAGCCTCGCTCCGACCACAGGCCCCGGCGCTTCGCCCGTGCGGTCGCCGGCGCCGCGGTGGCCCTGGCCGCCGTCCTGGGCGCCGGCGGATGGGCCGCCGACACCCAGCGCGCGATCACCGGCCCACCCCCCGGCACGGCCGCCTGGATCGCCGACACCACCCTCGGCCTCCGGCTGCCCGACCCGGCCACCGCCTCCCCCGCCGCGGTGGCCGCCTTCTTCGAGCAGGTGCCGGCCGCCGGTCAGGACGCGCTGGCCGTGCGCCACCCGCTGGTGGTCGGCAACCTCGACGGCGCCCCCGTCCGCCTCCGCTACCGGGCCAACGCGCTGGCCCTGGCCGAGGAGCGCGGACGCGAACTCGCCCGCGCCACCGACCCGGCACTCCCCCCGCGGGACCAGGCCACCGCCCACGGGCGCGCCGAGCGCTACCGCACCCTGCTCGACGGCGGACGACAGGTCCTCGCCTTCGACCCGCGCGGTCGCGGCCTGGTCGCCGAGGTCCACGGCGACCTGACCGCCACCGGCCGGACGGCCGTCGTCGTCCCCGGCTCGGACATCGACCTGCTGAGCTTCGACCGGCCCACCGACCCGTACGGCACCCCGACCGGGATGGCCCGCGCGCTGTACGACGCCACCGGCCGGCAGAGCGCCGTGATCGCCTGGGCCGGCTACACCACCCCGGTCGGCCTCGGTCCGGACGCCGCCACCGAGACCCTCGCGCGGGCCGGCGCGCAGCGCCTCACCCGACTCCTGGACGGACTCGCCGTCACCACCCGGCCGACGGCGCCCGCCACGGTGTTCTGCCACAGCTACGGCTCGGTGGTCTGCGGCCTGGCCCGCCCCGGCCCGGAGCAGGCCGCCGGCCTGGTGGTGCTCGGCTCCCCCGGCATGGGCGTCGACTCGGCCGCCGACCTCGACCCCCGGGTGCCGCTCTGGGCCACCGGGCGCAACGGCTCCGACTGGATCGGCAACGTGCCCAACGTCTCGCTCCTCGGCCTCGGTCACGGCGCCGACCCGACCGACCCCGGTTTCGGCGCCCGCCCGCTGCCCGCAACCGGCTCCCACGGCCACACCGGCTACTTCGCCCCCGGCACCGCCTCCCTGGCGGCCTTCGCCGCCCTCACCCTCGGCCGCTGAACCCCGACCCCGCACTCGGCCGCCGAACCCGGCCCCGCCCGCCCGCCACCTCCCGAGGAGCAACGCCATGGCCCACCCGCTGACCGCCCTGCGCCGCGCCGCGCACCAGGTCGACGCCCGCACCCCCGAGACCCGCGACCGCGCCCTGGACGGACTGCGCGCGCTCGCCCTGCTCGCCGTCCCCGTCGGCCACTGGCTGCTCGGCGGCTTCACCCTCTCCGCCGACGGCGCGCTGCACAACGCCAGCCCGCTCGGCTCGCTCGGCTTCTTCGCGCCGGTCAGCTGGGTGCTCCAGATGCTCGGGGTGTTCTTCCTGGTCGGCGGTCACTCCTCGGTCCGCTCACTGGAACGGGCCCGGGCCCGGGGAGCCGGCTACGCGGGCTGGCTGCGCGGCCGCTCGGTGCGGCTGCTGCGGCCGGTCCTCGGGGTGGCGGCCGTCTGGGCGCTGCTGATCCCGGTGCTGGGCCGGCTCGGTGTCCCGGGCGACACCGTTCGGACCGGCTCGGTGCTGGTGGTGCAGCCGCTCTGGTACATCGCCGTCTACCTGGGGCTGACCGCGCTGACCCCGCTCTGCGTGGCCGCCGCCCGGCGGCTGCGCGGCTGGTCGGCGGGCGTCCTGGCGGCCGTGGTCGCCGTGGTCGACCTGCTGCGCTACGGCCCGTGGGCGGAGGCGGTGCCGTCCTGGGTCGGGCTGCTGAACATCCTGCCGGGCTGGCTGTTCGGCTATCAGTTGGGCGTGCTCTGGGCCCACGGGCGGCTCGGCCGTCCGGCCGCGCGACTGCTGCTGTTCGGCGGCGGCGCGCTGTTCGCCGCGCTGCTGCTGGTCTTCCACTACCCGGCCAGCATGGTCGGCGTGCCCGGCGCCGAGCGGACCAACTCGCACCCGCCGTCCCTGCTGGTCCTGGCCCTGGCGGCGGTGCAGTGCGGCGCCGCGGTGCTGCTGCGCGAGCGGCTCGGCCGGCTGCTGCGGCGCCCGCTGCTCTGGCTGCCGGTGGTGGCGGTCAACCTCTCGGCGATGACGATCTTCTGCTGGCACCAGAGCGCGATGCTGGCCGTCGCGGTGCCCGGCGCGGCCGCCTTCGGCACCGTGCCCGGCCTGACCGGCGCACCGGACTCGCCGACCTGGGTGGCCGCCCGGGTGGCACTGCTTCCGCTGTTCGGCGCCGTCCTGGTCGCGATCGGGTGGTTCACCCGACGGTTCGACGGCCCCTGGACGGCGTTCTCCCGCACCTGGAAGGCGGTGGCCGGCGCCGCCGCGGCACTGTTCGCCGCGTACGCGCTGGGCGTGGTCTGAGCCGGGAGCGCTCAGGGGGACTGACGGGGCGTGAGCCGCTCGGGCGCACGCCCCGTCGGGCGGCGACACGCACCCGCCGAAGCGGTGCATCCGCATGCGAACCACCACGCACTGTGATGTCCTGTGACCGTCGGCGACTGTCGGTACGCCCGCGCCCGCCCACGGCCAGGCCGTCCGCGCGTCCGCCGCCCCCGCCCGTCATCCCCTTCCGAGGAGTCCCATGTCCCTGTCCCCACCGCGGCCGCGGCGCCGGCCGCGGGCCCGCCGCCGCCTGTCCGTCGTCGCCACCGCCGTCGTCTGCGCGCTCACCACCGGCACCGTCCTGACCGCCGCCACCCCGGCCGTCGCCCTGGTCCTCGCCCACGGCGGCGCCGACGACGAGCTGACCCCGCACGTCACCTCGCCCCGGGTGCTGGCCGAGATGCGGGACGACGAGGTCGCGGCACTCGGCCAGGAGCACGCCGAGGAGCACGCCCGCATGCGGGCGGCCGCCCGCGGCATCGGCGACTACCCGCAGACCACCCGGACCAACCGGCTCAAGGCGCTGACGGACTCCCAGACCAGCACCAACGCCGGCTTCGACCCGACCGTCTTCGGCGCGTTCAACCAGTACTTCCCCTCACCCGACTTCGGCGACCACATCGCACTGCTGCCGACCGGGAAGGTGCTGGTGTTCTCGTTCGAGCGGATCGAGACCAACCCGGAGAAGGAGCCCGCACCGACCCAGACCATCGGCAAGGAGAACGCCGGCCGGGCCTTCCTCTGGGACCCGGCGAAGGGCTACGGCAAGGACGCCTTCAAGCAGGTCACCCCGCCGATCGTCGACATGCCGGACGGGCTGCACGAGCCCCGGCCGGCCCCGTTCTTCTGCGCCGGCCACTCGTTCCTGCCCAACGGCATGCTCGGTGTCTTCGGCGGCAACCTGGGCGGCAACGGCGGCACCGGCGCCAAGCTCTCGCTGATCTTCGACCCGTGGACCGAGACCTGGACCAAGAACCCGGACATGTCGGTGGGCCGCTGGTACCCGTCCGTGGTGACCGGCGCCGACGGCCGGCAACTGATCATGTCCGGCCAGTCCGAGCTGGGCTGGGGCACCCCGACCCCGGTGGTCGAGCGCTTCCCCGCCAAGGGCTACCCGGTGCCCTCGCTCAAGACCGAGATCCCGAAGAACACCCCGGTGGACCGGTTCAAGGCGGACGCCCCGTTCAGCCTGGACTACCCGCACCTGTTCTCGCTCAACGACGGCAACGTCTACGGCTTCGGCCGCCAGGCCAACGAGCAGTGGAAGTTCGACCCGGTCGCGGAGTCCCGCAGCGACCTGGCGCCCCGCCCTGACGGCCGCAAGCGCAACTACGGCTCGGCCGTCATGCTGCCGAGCGGCCCGAACGGCCCGGACTCCGCGCTGGTCCTCGGCGGCGACCGGGACAACCCGAGCACCCTGCGCTTCTCCAACGGCAGTTGGACCGCGGAGAAGTCGCGCGCGTTCGGCCGCACCCAGGACGACACCGTCCTGCTGCCCGACGGCAAGCTGCTGACCGTCAACGGCGCGTACGACATCCGCGACTACGGCAACGGCCCCTACAACCCGAACGCCGACCTCAAGTACCGCCAGATCGAGCTGCGCGACGCCCAGGGCAACTGGAAGCTCGGCCCGGTCCAGCGGCTGCCGCGCGGCTACCACTCCAACGCCGTGGTCCTGCCGGACGGACGCGTCATGGTGACCGGTGACGAGCTCCAGCAGCTCGCCAACAATCCGGACATCGACGGCACGGTGACCGGCATCCCCGGCACGACGGGCCCCGTCACCATGAACGGCACCATCGAGATCTACGAGCCGAACTACCTGCACCAGAGCAACCGGCCCTCGCTCGACCGGGCCCCGACCACGCCGGTCGGCTACGACAAGAAGTTCCTGGTCACCACGTCGACCCCGGAGCGCGCGGCCAAGGCCGTCCTGCTGGCGCCGACCACCGCGACCCACTCGGTCAACACCAGCCAGCGCCACATCGAGCTGCGGCTCAGCAGCCGGGCCGGCAACCGGCTGGAGTTCCAGGCGCCGCCGGACGCCAAGGCGGCGCCCCCCGGCTGGTACATGCTCTACCTGCTCAACGACCAGGGCGTGCCCAGCGTCGCGCAGTGGGTGCAGCTCAGCTCCTCGGCCTGATCCCGGCCTCCCCCACCCACCACACGGAGGAATCCCATGGCAACGGATCTGAGACTGCGCCAGAGCGACGAGATCCAGGGCGACGTCGTCGCCGGTTTCAAGAAGGACAACGTCACCCTGCTGTTCCTGAAGTTCGAGGACGCCGCCAGGGCCCGCGACTGGCTGCGCGGGCTCGCCCCGCAGATCGCCACCACCCGCCAGGTCGCCGACTTCAACGCGGCGTTCAGCGAGGCCCGCAGGTCCTCGGGCGGCGACGACCCCAAGACCCTCAAGGCCACCTGGCTGGGCGTCAGCCTCACCTACGAGGGCATGCGCCAGCTCTCCGCCACCGACCCGTTCGAGCAGGCCCCGCCGGTCGGCAGCGGCCTGGAGGCGTTCCGGGAGGGTTCGGCCAAGCGGGCCGGCGCGCTCGGCGACACCGGCGACAACTCCCCGGAGAACTGGCTCTTCGGCAACGGCCGGAACCAGGCGGTGCACGCCGTGCTGACGATCGCCTCGGACACCGAGCAGGACCTCGCCGCCACCGTCACCGCCCAGCGCGAGGCGGCCGCCGAGGCCAGGATCGTCATCATCTTCCAGCAGAACGCGAAGACCCTGCTCGGCAGCCGCCGCGGCAAGGAGCACTTCGGCTTCAAGGACGGCATCAGCGAGCCCGGCGTCCGCTTCTTCGACCAGCCCAGCACGAACGACCAGGAGGAGGTCGAGGGCCACCCGGGCACCCGGATCATCCCGGCCGGCGAGTTCGTCGTCGGCGAGCAGCCCGCTCCCGGCAGCTTCACCGACTTCCCCGCGTGGGCCCGCAACGGCTCCTTCCAGGTCGTCCGCCGGCTCTCCCAGGACGTCCCGGGCTGGTGGTCGCAGGTCTCGGTCAAGCTGAAGGAGCTCAAGCAGGCCAAGGCCGTCCCGGACACCGCCACCGCCGAGTGGCTGGCCGCCCGGCTGGTCGGCCGCTGGCGCTCCGGCGCGCCGGTCTGCAAGCACCAGGACCGCGACGTCCCGAACGACCCGAACGCCTCGTCGGACAACGACTTCGACTTCCGGGACGACCTGGAGGGCCTGGTCACCCCGCTCTTCTCGCACCTGCGCAAGTCCAGCCCGCGGGCCGGGCTGCAGGCCCCCGACCCCAGCCGGCCGCCGTTCGACGCCAAGGAGCTCGACGGCCGGCGGATCATGCGGCGCGGCGCGCCCTACGGGCACCCGTTCGACCCGGCCTCCGAGGGCCCCGGCGGGCCCGACGACCCGCGCGGCCTGCTCTTCGTCTGCTACCAGGCCGACATCGCCCGGCAGTTCGAGTTCATCCAGGCCGACTGGATCGACCAGCCGGACTTCCCGCCCGGCCGCAACCCGGTGCCCGGCAAGGACCCGGTGATCACCGAGGCCGACGCCGTCGACTTCGAGAGCCGCGGCCCGGACGGCGCGATCAAGCACACCCCGCTGAACTTCCAGCAGTTCGTGCAGACCCAGGGCTCGGTCTACGCCTTCGCGCCGTCCATCAGCACCCTCAAGGCGCTCGCCGACGGGCGGCTCACCGGCCAGTCGCAGGGGCAGCAGGGCGGCCAGGTCTCCCCGCAGCCGGGCAAGGGCTACCCGTGCGACGACTTCGTCGCCGTCCCGGACCAGTGGCGCAAGGGCGGGCAGAGCCAGTACTGGGCGTTCCACGGCGAGCAGTGCCGCCGGATCTCGGTCGAGGACGGCGCCTCGCACACCGACCGCTCGGTCGAGCGCGACGCCGCGCTGACCGGCTGGCCCTGTCTGCAGGGCATCGCGCGGATCGACTGCGTGCTGCCGATGCCCGATCTGCAGAACCCGTCCGGCAAGAGCTGGTACTGGGTGTTCCACAGCACCGGCGGCCGCCAGCAGTACCGGGCCGTCTCGATCACCTGCGGCGGCGGGAGCCGCAGCAACGCCCTGGAGCGCCCGGACCGCGACCTCTCGGCCTGGGGCTCGCTCAGCGGCGTCGGCCGGATGGACTGCTTCCTCCCGGTGCCCGACCAGCAGCGGGTCGGCGGCAAGAGCTGGTACTGGGCCTTCCACAGCACCGGCGGCCGCCAGCAGTACCGGCTGATCTCGGTGGCGGACGGCGCCGCGCACACCGACGTCTGCGAGCGCACCGACCGCGAGCTCTCCCAGTGGGGTTCGCTGGGCGGCATCACCAAGGTGGACTGCTTCCTGCCGGTGCCCGACTGCCAGCGGGTCGGCGGCAAGAGCGAGTACTGGGTGTTCCACGGCGAGAACTACCGCCGGATCTCGGTGGCCGACGGCAGCGGCCACCCGGACCGCAAGCTCGCCGACGACCGCTCGTGCGGCGCCTGGAACTCACTGGCCTGAGCCGGGCACCCGTGCTCCCGGTCCGCGACGCGCGCCGGGAGCACGGGTGTCGGTCCCCTGCCCTACGCTGCCGCCATGGTGACGTTCGATGAGTTCCGCGCGATGGCGCTCGCCCTGCCCGAGGCCGTGCAGCAGCCCACCTGGGAGATCGAGACCCTGCGGGTCCGCACGAAGATCTTCGCGATGGGCTCGCCGGACGGCACGAGCGTCAGCGTCAAGGCCTCCCCCGAGGACCAGACCGAGCTGCTCGCCGCCGCGCCCGAGGTGTTCTCCTACCCCCAGTACGTCGGGCGGCACGGCTGGGTGGGCGTCCGGCTCGACCTCGTCGACCCGGAGGAGCTGCGGGAGTTGCTGACCGAGGCCTGGCGGCGCACCGCACCGAAACGCATGGTCAGGGAGTTCGACGCGACGCAGGCCCGGTGACGCCGGAAGGACACCGGAGGTTCATGTGATCCATCCCACAGTTTGAGCGGGCCCGACACCGCGCCACTCCCCCTACGCTTACCCAGGGAAGTTGGCAGTCGTACCACCCTCCGGGCCCCGCCCGCAGAACGGTCACGGGCCCCTAGGGAGTTGACGCGATGCGCCGTCGGCGGTGGAAGCGTGTACTGATCGGTGCCTTCGCCGGGTGCGCCGTGCTCGCCGATGCCGGCGCCGCCGCGGCCCAGGCCGCCGCGTCCACCGAGCAGCTGGCGATCTCCACGCCACCGGCCGGCAGCGCCGCCTGGGTCGAGGACCACTCCTTCGGCCGCTCCCTGCCCGACCCGGCCGTCACCTCGCCGGCCGCCGCCGCGGAGTTCTTCGCCTCGCTGGCGCCCACCGAGCTGGACCGGCTGATCCAGGACTACCCGCTGGTGGTCGGCAACTTCGACGGCGCCCCGGTCGAGCTGCGCTACCGCGCCAACCGGATCGCCCTCGCCGCCGAGCGGGACCGCGCCCGGGCCCGCGCCGCCGACCGCGGCCTCGACTCCGACCTGCGCGCACTCGCCGTCTCGCGCGCCAACGACGTCGAGCACCTGCTGGCTCCCGAGCGCCAGGTGCTGGCCTTCGACCCGCGCGGCCGCGGCCTGGTCAGCGAGGTCTGGGGCGACCTCACCGACGCCGACCGGATCTCCGTCGTGGTCCCCGGCTCCGACGCCGACCTCGGCCACTTCGACCAGGCCGCCGAACCGCTGCGCTCCCCCGCCGGGATGGCCCGCGCGCTGTACGCCGAGGAGCGGCGGCAGTCGCCCGGCACCCGTACCGCGGTGATCGCCTGGACCGGCTACGTCACGCCCTCCGGCCTCGGCCCCGACGCCGTCACCTCCCGGCTCGCCGACGTCGGCGCGCCCCGGCTGGAGCGGCTGCTCGCCGGCCTCAAGGAGACCACCCGGCCGGACGCGCCGCCGTCGCTGCTCTGCCACTCCTACGGCTCGGTGGTCTGCGGCAACGCCGCCCCCGAGATCCCCCGGGCGGCCGCCTCGCCGTCGGACACCTCCGGGGTCACCGACCTGATGGTGTTCGGCAGCCCGGGCATGGGCGTCCAGAGCACCGCCGAGCTCGGCACCGGCGTGCACGTCTGGGCCACCCGCAACGGCAGCGACTGGATCGGCAACGTGCCCTACCTGGAGGTCGGCGGGCTCGGCCACGGCGCCGACCCGACCACGGCCGAGTTCGGCGCCGAGCAGATCTCCTCGGCCCGTTCCTCCGGCCACAACGGCTACTTCACCGAGGGCACCGACAGCCTGCACAACTTCGCGGCCATCTCCCTCGGCCACTACGAGGACGTGGTCCGGCCCGTTCCCGAGGCCTGAGCCCGCCGCGGCCCGCGGGTCAGTGCGGCTGGTCCTGGTAGAGCCGGACGGCTTCCGCGGCGCACCGGGCCAGCTCCCGCCGGGCCGCCGACGGCGAGAGCACCTCGGCGTCCGGTCCGAAGGAGAGCAGCGCGCGGACGGCCGGCAGCGCCGGGAAGCCCATCGCGAGCTCGACCCACTCGTCCGGGGCCCCGGCGCCCGACTCGGGCGGCGGCGCCGTGAGCCGGCCGCCGTGGATCCGGACGAACAGGTCCAGCCGCCCGCGCCGCACCCGGACCTTCACCGGCACCTCCTTCGGCAGCCGCTCCACCTGCTCGCGCAGCACCGCCCAGACCTCACCCAGCCCCAGCCCCGGACGCCTGCGCACCGGCTCCTCGGTGGCCCCGGCCGCGAGCACCCGGTCGGCCCGGAACAGTCGGGGCTCACCTCGCAGATCGGCCACCAGGTACCAGACGGCGGCCTTGCTGACCAGGCCGTACGGGTCGACGACGTACTCGACCGGGGCCGGTGTGCCGCTGTGCCGGTAGCGCAGCCGCAGCCGGCGGTCGGCGAAGACGGCGTACTGCAGCTCGCCGAGGTCCGGCCCGGCGGGTGCGCCGGCCTGCAGCCAGCGGGCCGGGTCCACCAGGATCCGCTCGCTGATCCGCTCGGCGGCCGGGCGGTGCGGGGCGGGCAGCGCGGCCATCACCTTGCGCAGCGCCGAGCCGAGCGCGCCGTCCAGCCCGAGGTCGCTGTGCGCGCCCTGGGCGGAGAGCACGAACAGGGCCCGGGCCTCGTCGGCGGTCAGCCCGCTGACGTCGGTGCGGTAACCGGGCAGCAGGGCGATCCCGCCGTGCCGGCCGCGCTCGGTGTAGACCGGCACGCCGGCCGACGAGAGCGCCTCGACGTCGCGGTAGATGGTGCGGACCGACACCTCCAGGCGCTCGGCCAGTTCGGTGGCGGACACCTGGCCGCGGGTCTGGAGCAACAGCAGGATCGAGAGCAGGCGGTCGGCCTTCATGAAGGAGAGGATTCCAGAAAACCTGACGCCGGTTGTCAGGTTTTACCGGGAGATTGCCTCCAGAGAGCAGAACCCCCTTCGCATCGATGGAGCCGAATCCGCATGGACACCACCCAGGACCCCCGCCCGCTGTACCTGCTCGCGCTCGGCCAGTTGGAGAAGCTGATCGCCGAGGTGACCCCGCAGGCGCTGGGGCGCCCCACCCCGTGCACCGAGTACGACCTGCGACAGCTGCTCAGCCACGTGGTCGGCGGCGTGCACCGGCTCGCCTACATGGGCGAGGGCGGCCGGGCGGAGGACGTCGTGGCGGCCACCGACGAGCTGGCCGACGACGCCTGGCCGGCCGCCCTCGGCCGGGCCCGGGCCCGGGCCGTCGCCGCCTGGGCGGACGACGCGAAGCTGGACCGCCCCACCGTCGCCCCCTGGGGCGAGGTGCCCGGCCGGGCCGCGCTGGGCGGCTACGTGATGGAGGCGGTCACGCACTCCTGGGACATCGCGCGAGCGCTCGACAGCCGCCTCGCCCTGGACGAGCAGCTGGCGCTGACCGCGCTGGCGATCGCCGAGGCCGTGCTGCCGGCCGAGTACCGCGGCGGTCCCGTCCCGTTCGGCGCGGTGCAGCCCGCGCCGGCCGGTGCCGACGCCTACACCCGGCTGGCGGCCTGGTTGGGTCGCGCGGTCTGATCCCCGGCGCCGTGAGGGGCGGGTGCCCCTCACGGCGGGCCGCTCGCGGCTCCTCACGGGCGGTTCGCGGCTACTCGCGGCCGACCGAGGTGAAGGCCATGTCCGGGTAACGCTCGCCCGCCACCCGGCCGGCGACCGGCTCCAGCACGGCCAGCTCCTCGACGGTGAGCCGCAGCGTCACGGCGGCCGTGTTCTCGGCGAGCCGTTCGCGCCGGCGGGTCCCCGGGATCGGCACCACCGTCAGGCCGTGCACCTCGGCCCGCTGGTGCACCCAGGCCAGCGCCACCTGCGCGGCGGTGGCCCCGCGGGCCACCGCGATCTCCCGCAGCGGCTCGACCAGCGCACGGTTGGCGGCCGCGTTGGCGCCGCTGAACCGCGGTTGGGTCCGCCGGATGTCGTCCGCGGCCAGCTCCTCCGCCGCGGCGAACGAACCGGTCAGGAAGCCGCGCCCGAGCGGGGAGTACGGCACGAAGGCGACACCCAGCTCGGCCGCGGCCGCGACGGCCGAGCGTTCGACGTCCCGGGCGAAGACCGACCACTCGGACTGCAGGGCGGCGATCGGGTGCACCGCGTACGCCTCGCGCAGCTCGGCCCCGGTCACCTCGGAGAGTCCGAGGTGGCGCACCTTGCCGGCCGCCACCAGCTCGGCCATCGCGCCGACCGACTCGGCGATCGGCACCGCCGGGTCCCGCCGGTGCATGTAGTAGACGTCGATCACGTCCAGCCCGAGGCGGCGCAGCGAGGCGTCCACCGCGGCGCGGATGTACCCCGGGTCGTTGCGGACGCCCCGGTACGCCGGGTCGTCCGCCCGGCGCTCGACGCCGAACTTGGTGGCGAGCACCACCTCGTCCCGGTGGGCGCGGACGAAGGGGCCGATCAACTCCTCGTTGCGGCCGGCGCCGTACTGGTCGGCGGTGTCGAGGAAGGTGACGCCGGCCTCCAGGGCGGCGTCCAGGGTGGCGAGCGCCTCGGCGGTGTCGGTCGGGCCGTAGAACTCGCTCATGCCCATGCAGCCGAGGCCCTGGGCACCGACGACCGGGCCGTCCTGGCCGAGCCGGACGGTGGGGAGTGCGGGGAGAGTCATGCGCTCTGCTTCCTTCTCTGCGGGGCGTCCGCCGGGTCGTCACCGTCCGCCGGTTCGTTGCGGTCGGCGATCTTCCCGGCGTACAGGTCGATCTTGTAGTCGATGACGGCGAGGGTGGCGTGCAGGTCGGCGATCCGCTGCCGGACCTCCTCGCGGTGGGCGAGGAGCAGGTCACGCCGGTCCTCCATGGTCCGCTCGCCCCGGCGGGCCAGCTCCACGTACCGGAGCATGTCGGCGACCGTCATGCCGGTCAGCCGCAGCCGCCCGAGGAAGGCCAGCCGGTGCAGATCGGCGTCGCGGTAGCGGCGCTGGCCGGAGGCGGAGCGGTCGACCGGGTCGAGCAGGCCGATCCGCTCGTACCAGCGCAGTGTGTGGGCGGTCAGTCCGCTGGCCGCCGCCACCTCGCTGATGGTGTGCCGAGGGGTCCGGTCCGGCTCGCCGACCGGTGCGTTGAACACATCGGAGCAGCTCCGCAGGTCGACGTGGATCGGTGCGAGCGTGGCCATGATCGTTACCCCCGGTGGTGAGCGTTGTCGACGACGCTAGTGAGTTGGAGTGCACTCCAAGCAAGCCTGCCATCCGGGTGCTCCCGGCACCCGGCTCCGGCCGCCCGTTAGAGTCGGCGCCATGGAGAGCTTGCGGATGATCGAGACCTGGCCGGTGCCCAACGCCGCGGCGGTGGTGGTGCGGGGCGCGGACGGCGCGGTCCTGGGCGGGCACGGCCCGCAGCAGCACCTGTTCCCGCTGGCGTCGGTGACCAAGCTGCTCACCTCGTACGCGGCGCTGGTCGCGGTCGAGGAGGGCGTCTTCGAGCTGGACGACCCGGCCGGGCCGGCCGGTTCGACCGTGCGCCACCTGCTCGCCCACACCTCGGGCCTGGCCTTCGACGAGCACCGGGTGATGGCCGAGCCGGGCAACCGTCGGCTCTACTCCAACGCCGGCTTCGACGTGCTGGCGCGGACCCTCCAGCAGGCCTCGGGCATCGAGTTCGGCCGCTACGCCGCCGAGGCCGTGTTCGAGCCGCTCGGAATGCGCTCGACGCTGATCAACACCGCGCACAAGTCCCCCGCCGGCGCCGGCGGCCTCTCCACGGCGGCGGACCTCGCGCTGTTCGCGGCCGAGCTGCAGGCGCCCAAGCTGCTGGACCCGTCCACCCTGCGCGCGGCCACCCGCGAGGTCGCCTTCCCCGGGACGAGCGGTGTGCTGCCGGGCTTCGGCCACCGCCGGCCGAACGACTGGGGCCTCGGCTTCGAGATCCGGGACGGCAAGGCGCCGCACTGGACGGGCACCACCAACTCCCCGGCCACCTTCGGCCACTTCGGGCAGTCCGGCACCTTCCTCTGGGTGGACCCGGAGGCCGGCGTGGCCTGCGTCGCGCTCGCCGACCGGGACTTCGGGCCGTGGGCCGCCGAGGTCTGGCCGGTCCTCGGCGACGCCGTCCTGGCCGAACTGCGCGGCTGAGCCCGGCCGGCGGGCCTGCCGGGCGGGCCCGCCGTCAGCCGTACGAGACCGGCGAGTGCATCTCCCAGAGCAGCAGGCGGGCGCCGTCCGCGCCGGCCGTCGGGTCGGCGAAGGCCTCACCGGTGATCCGCACGCTGTCGCCGGGCGCCAGCGAGCGGCCGCCGCCCTGTGGCCCCGGCACCGTCCGGTACCCCAGCGAGCCGGCCGTCAGGTGCGCGTACCGCCAAGCGGCGAGCGGGAGTCGGGGCAGTGGCTGCCAGGGATCGGCGGTGACCAGCCAGAGCGCGGCGTCACTGCGGCGCAGCCGCAGGGCGTCCGTCCCGGAGTCCCGCTCCAGCCCGGAGGCGAGCAGCGTCAACCCGCCGTCCACCGGTTCCACCCGGCGCAGCCCGTACACCGGGGGTGCGTCGAACACGTCCGGCTGGAGCCACATCTGGACGAAGCGGACCGGCCCGTCGGCGCCGCCGACGTTGCGCTCGGTGTGGCTGACGCCGGAACCCGCGCCCAGGTACTGGAGCATGCCGGGGCGGACCACACCGCTGTGGCCGCGGGAGTCCCGGTGCGCGAGCGCGCCCTCCAGGACCCAGGTGAGGATCTCGGTGTCCCGGTGCTTGTGCTCGTCGAACCCCGCCCCGGGGGCGAGCAGTTCCTCGTTGCAGGCGAGCAGCGCGCCGAAGTGGGTGTTCTTCGGGTCGTAGTGACCGGCGAAGGAGAACGCGTGTCTGGTCTCGATGCCCTCGGCCGGGGTGGAGCGGTAGCGCTCGGCGGTACGGCGCAGGTCGGCGCGGGGGCGGGCGGGAGCGTCGGTCACGGGCCCCACGGTAGCGCGCTCCGAGGCCCGTTCCCGGGCCCGGCGGCGACGCGCTCCGCCGGCCCGGCGGCCGGGTGGCGCCCCCTCGCCGTCGCCGCCGGCGCGTGATTGTGACGGTTGCCACCGTGTCACTGCGCCGGGGGGTGTGCACGAGCAGTCACTCCGGTGAGGCAGTCTTGTCCTTGTGCCAGCCGCCTCCGCGAACTCCAAGAACGATCCGACCGCCAAGCCCGACAAGAACGGGAAGAGCCCGACGCCCGGCTCCGGCCGGGACCGGCCCGGCCGGGCGGCGCCACGCCTGACCGCGCAGGAGCGCAGACTCGCGGCCGAGCGGGCCGAACGGCGGGCCGCGACGCTCAAGCGGCTGGAGAAGTCCTCGGGCAAGCTGGCCACCGCCGCGATCGCGCGGATGGACGACCAGCTCGGCTGGTACCGGCGGATGCCGCCGGAGCACCGCTCCTGGATCGGCCTGGTCGCCCAGGCCGGCATCGCCGCCTTCACCGAGTGGTACCGCCACCCGGACGCCCCGCAGGCGATCTCCACCGACGTCTTCGGCACCGCGCCGCGCGAACTGACCCGGGCCATCACCCTGCGCCAGACCGTCGAACTCATCCGCACCACCATCGAGGTGATGGAGGAGGCCATCGAGGAGGTGGCCTCCCCCGGCGACGAGTCGGACATGCGCGAGTCCGTCCTGGTCTACGCCCGGGAGATCGCCTTCGCCACCGCCCAGGTGTACGCCCAGGCCGCCGAGGCCCGCGGGGCCTGGGACGCCCGGCTGGAGGCACTGGTCGTCAACTCGCTGCTCTCCGGCGACGCCGACGAGGGGGTGCTCTCGCGGGCCGCCGCGCTCGGCTGGGGCCAGCCGAGCCAGGTCCGGGTGGTGATGGGCAGCGCCCCGGACGGCGACAGCGAGCTGGTGGTGGAGGCGATCCGCCGGGCCGCCCGCTACGCCAAGCTGCACGTCCTGACCGGGGTACTGGGCAAGCGCCTGGTGGTGGTGGTCGGCGGCGAGAAGGAGCCGGTGCACGCGGCCCGGGCACTGATCGGCCAGTTCGCGCCGGGCCCGGTGGTGGTCGGCCCGACCGTACCCGACCTGCTGTCGGCGACCCGTTCGGCACACGCGGCCGCCGCCGGCCTGCGGGCCTGCGCCGCCTGGCCGGACGCCCCGCGCCCGGCCCTGGCCGACGACCTGCTGCCCGAGCGGGCGCTCGCCGGGGACCAGGCGGCCCGCCGTCAGCTGGTGGAGGAGATCTACACACCACTCGACGAGGCCGGTTCGGCACTGCTGGAGACCTTGAGTGTCTACCTGGAGCAGGCCTCCTCCCTGGAGGGAGCCGCCCGGATGCTCTTCGTTCACCCCAACACGGTGCGCTACCGGCTCCGACGTGTGACAGACGTCACGGGCTACGCTCCCTCCGACGTACGTTCGGCCTTCACGCTGCGTATCGCACTGGCGCTGGGCCGACTCGCTGCGGCCGGGGAGCAGAGTTGACCCCGATGTAGGGAACTGACAATCCCGGATGCTTTTCTTCGTTACCGTCGCCTACCCGCCCCCGGGCGCCTGGCGAGAGAGGGTTGAACCGTGCTCGTAATCGTCGCCCCTGGACAGGGTGCCCAGTCCCCCGGTTTCCTCAGCCCCTGGCTGGAGCTCGACGGTGTCACCGACCGCCTGCGCGGCTGGTCGGAGGTCGCCGGGCTCGACCTGGTGCACGCCGGTACAGAGGCGTCCGCCGAGGAGATCAAGGACACCGCCGTCGCCCAGCCGCTGCTGGTCGCGGCCGGCCTGGTGACCGCCCGTGCGCTGTTCCCGGACGAGGACCGCGCCCGTGCGCTGGTCGGCGCCGTGGCCGGCCACAGCGTCGGCGAGATCACCGCCGCCGCCGGCGCCGGGGTGCTCTCCGCCCATGACGCGCTGACCTTCGTCCGTGAGCGCAGCCTGGCGATGGCCGAGGCCGCCGCCGCCACCGAGACCGGCATGCTCGCCGTCCTCGGCGGCGACCCGGAGGTCGTGGCCGCCAAGCTGGCGGAGCACGGCCTGACCCCGGCCAACAACAACGGCGGCGGCCAGATCGTGGCGGCCGGCACGCTGGCCCAGCTGGAGGCCCTCAAGGCCGACCCGCCGCCCGTCTCCCGGCTGATCGGGCTGAAGGTCGCCGGCGCGTTCCACACCGAGCACATGGCGCCCGGTGTCGAGCGGCTGGCCAAGCTGGCCCCGACGCTGGCGGTCGCGGACCCGAAGGTCACCTACGTGTCCAACCGGGACGGCGAGGTCGTGACCGACGGCACCGAGGTGCTGAACCGCCTGGTCTCGCAGGTCTCCAACCCGGTCCGTTGGGACCTCTGCATGGAGACCCTGCAGCAGCTGGGCGCGACCGCCGTCATCGAGCTCGCCCCTGCGGGTACCCTCACCGGACTGGTCAAGCGCAACCTCAAGGGTGTGGCGACGCTTGCCCTCAAGACCCCCGCCGATCTGGACAAGGCCCGTGCGCTCGTCGCGGAGCACGGCGGTCAGGATCAGGAGAACAAGGCATGAGCCAGCCCCAGATCAAGCCCGTCACCGGCGCCCTGTACTCGCGCATCCACGGTGTCGGCGGCTACCGCCCGGTCCGGGTGATCCCGAACTCCGAGGTGCTGAACTGGATCGACTCCTCGGACGAGTGGATCCGCACCCGCAGCGGGATCGCCGAGCGCCGCTGGGCCGGCCCGGACGAGTCCGTCGCCGAGATGTCGGTGCAGGCCGCCGGCAAGGCCATCGCGCAGGCCGGGATCAGCCCCGACCAGATCGACGGCGTGATCGTCGCGACCGTCTCGCACCTCAAGCAGACCCCCGCGATCGCCACCGAGATCGCCGAGCGGCTGGGCTGCGGCACCGCCCCGGCCTTCGACATCTCGGCCGCCTGCGCCGGCTTCGGCTACGGCCTGGGCCTGGCCGACGGCATGATCCGCGGCGGCAGCGCCGGGTACGTGCTGGTGATCGGCGTGGAGCGGCTCAGCGACCTGACCGACCAGTCGGACCGCTCGACCGCCTTCATCTTCGGCGACGGCGCCGGCGCCGCGATCGTCGGCCCGTCCGACACGCCCGGCATCGGCAAGGTCGTCTGGGGCTCGGACGGCTCCCAGCGGGACGTCATCTCGCAGACCCAGGCCTGGGACACCGCCTTCGCCAAGGCGGACGCCGTCAACGGCGCGGGCGAGGAGATCAAGTGGCCGGCCCTGCGCATGGAGGGCCAGTCGGTCTTCCGCTGGGCGGTCTGGGAGATGGCCAAGGTGGCCCAGCAGGCGCTCGACGCCGCCGGGATCACCGCCGACCAGCTCGGCGCGTTCATCCCCCACCAGGCCAACATGCGCATCACTGATGCCATGATCAAGGCACTGAAGCTGCCCGAATCGGTGCCTGTCGCCCGCGACATCACCGAGACCGGCAACACCTCCGCGGCCTCCATCCCGCTGGCGATGGAACGCATGCTGGAGAGCGGCGAGGCCCGCAGTGGCGACCTCGCGCTGATCATCGGGTTCGGGGCGGGTCTGGTCTACGCGGCAGCAGTCGTTACGCTCCCCTAGGCAACTTTCGCCTCCCCCATCCGCAAGCCTGCGTCCGTCCGCCGGACGGCCGCATTCAACACCGAAGAGGAGCAGCCAGTATGGCTACCAAGGACGAGGTCCTGGAAGGTCTCGCTGAGATCGTCAACGAGATCGCCGGCATCCCGACCGAGGACGTCGAGGTCGACAAGTCCTTCACCGACGACCTGGACGTCGACTCGCTGTCCATGGTCGAGGTCGTCGTGGCCGCCGAGGAGCGCTTCGACGTGAAGATCCCGGACGACGAGGTCAAGAACCTGAAGACCGTCGGCGACGCGGTGGACTACATCCTCGCCAACGCCTGAGCGTTCGACTCGTTCGACGCCTGACGTCGGCCGGCTCCCGCAGCCGGCCGACACGCCGGCCGGGCCGCCCCACCGGGCGCCCGGCCGGGCCATCCACGGCCCGCCGCCGCACCCCGCACAAACGTGAGAGAAGAAGATCCAGTGACCGCTGAAAACCGTACCGTGGTCGTCACGGGTATCGGCGCCTTCACGCCGCTGGGCGGCGACGCCGCCACCACCTGGGAGAACCTGGTCGCCGGGCGCTCCGGAGTGGCTGCCCTGACCGAGGAGTGGGCCACCGAGCTGCCCGTCCGGATCGCCGCGCGCACCGCGGTCGAGCCGGGCGAGATCCTCCCCCGTCCGCTGGCCCGCCGGCTGGACCGCTCGGCGCAGTTCGCGCTGATCGCGGCCCGCGAGGCGTGGGCCGACGCCGGCTACGAGACCCCGGCCACCGACGACTCCTCCAAGCTCGCCCCCGAGCGCCTGGGCGCCGTGATCGCCTCCGGCATCGGCGGCGTCACCACCCTGCTCGACCAGTACGACGTACTGAAGGAGAAGGGCGTCCGCAAGGTCTCCCCGCACACCGTCCCGATGCTGATGCCCAACTCCCCGGCGGCCAACGTCGGCCTGGAGGTCGGCGCCCGCGCGGGTGTGCACACCCCCGTCTCCGCCTGCGCCTCCGGCGCCGAGGCGATCGGCTACGCGATCGAGATGATCCGCACCGGCCGCGCCGACGTCGTGGTGGCCGGCGGCACCGAGGCGGCGATCCACCCGCTGCCGATCGCCGCCTTCGCCAACATGATGGCGATGTCCAAGAACAACGACGACCCCGAGCGCGCCTCGCGCCCGTACGACAAGGGCCGCGACGGCTTCGTGCTCGGCGAGGGCGCCGGCGTGGTCGTGCTGGAGTCGGTCGAGCACGCCGAGGCGCGCGGTGCCCGGATCTACTGCGAGGCGGTGGGCCAGGGCCTCTCCTCGGACGCCCACCACATCGCCCAGCCCGAGCCGACCGGCGCCGGCGTGGCCCGTGCGCTGGCCGACCTGTTCGAGCGCAACGACCTGGACAAGGCCGAGATCGTGCACGTCAACGCGCACGCCACCTCGACCCCGCAGGGCGACACGGCCGAGCTGAAGGCGCTGCGCAAGGAGCTCGGTGAGCACCTGGACCACATCGCCATCTCGGCCACCAAGTCGATGACCGGCCACCTGCTGGGCGGCGCCGGCGGCATCGAGACCGTCGCCACCGTGCTGGCCCTGCACAACCGGATCGCCCCGCCGACCATCAACGTCGACGAGCTGGACGACGACGTGGACGCGGACATCGTCCGGGACGAGCCGCGCAAGCTGCCCGAGGGCCGGATCGCGGCGCTGAACAACTCGTTCGGCTTCGGCGGCCACAACGTGGTGCTGGCCTTCCGCACCGTCTGAGGTCCACCCCGGAGCCCATGACGAAGGGGCCGGCGCTCATCACGAGCGCCGGCCCCTTCGTGCCGCGCCGGACCGCCCGGCCCGGGCGACCCCGCCGACTCAGACCCCGCCGAACCGGACCCGGGCGACTCGGACCCCGGTGGCTCAGACCACCTGGTGCAGCCAGCGCACCGGGGCGCCCTCACCGGCGTAGCGGAAGGGCTCCAGCTCGTCGTCCCAGGGCTTGCCGAGCAGCCGGGAGATCTCGGCCTCCAGGTCGGCCCCCTCGCTGCGGGCCCGCAGCAGGACGGCGCGGAGCCGGTCCTCGGGGATCAGGATGTCGCCGTGGATACCCGTGACGGCGTGGAAGATGCCGAGCGCGGGCGTGCTGCTGTACCGCTCGCCCTCCGCCGTGGCGCAGGGCTCGCTGGTGACTTCGTACCGCATCAACTGCCAGCCGCGCAGCGCGGAGGCGAGCTTCGAGGCCGTACCGGGCTCCCCCTGCCAGGAGAGCTCGGCCCGCCAGTGTCCGGGCGCGGCCGGCTGGCGGATCCAGTCCAGACTCACCCGCACACCGAGCACCCCCGCGACGGCCCACTCGACGTGCGGGCACAGCGCGCGGGGCGCGGAGTGGACGTACAGGACTCCACGTGTCGTCACCGGGACCTCCAGGCTGTGGACGAGGGTCGCCTTCCCCAGCTGCCTCGCGTTCGCGCCTGTAGTTGATCCACAGTTACCCACGTTAGCCGACATTAAGCCACTAAATTGAGCAAAACGGACAGGCTTTCGCTCAATGCTAATCGAATCCCCAACGAGGTCCACCCCTCGGTGGGATCTCTCCCCCGAACGGCCCCATCGTGAGGCGGGACCACCGTACCGCGCCGCCCCGCACGATGGATGACGCACTTTCGGATCCGGCCGGAATGCGGTAGTGCGACCCTCTTCCCTGCGCCCGGTACGCAAACCGCCCCGCGCCCGGAGGGGCGGCGGGGCGGCTGGTCCACTGACCCGGCGTCAGCCGTCCAGACGGACCACCATCTTGCCGGTGTTGGCACCGCGCAGCAGGTCCAGGAAGGCCTCCGCGGTGTTCTCGAAGCCGTCCACCACGGTCTCCTCGTGGCGCAGCTTCCCCTCCCGCAGCCAGCCGCCGACCTCGGCGATGAACTGCGGCTGCAGGGCCGCGTGGTCGCGCACCAGCATGCCCTCCAGGCGCAGCCGCTTGCCGATCGCCTGCGCCAGGTTGCGCGGGCCCGCCGGGGCGGTGGTGTCGTTGTACTGCGCGATCGCGCCGCAGAGCACCGCACGGCCGTGCACGCCGAGCGCGCCGATCGCGGCCTCCAGGTGGTCACCGCCGACGTTGTCGAAGTAGAGGTCGATGCCGTCCGGGGCGGCCTTGGCGAGCTGCTCGTGGACCGGGGCGTCCTTGTAGTTGAACGCGGCGTCGAAGCCGTACTCGTCGACCAGCTTGGCGACCTTCTCCGCCGAGCCGGCCGAACCGACCACCAGCGAGGCGCCCTTGAGCCGGGCGATCTGGCCGACCATCGAGCCCACGGCGCCGGCCGCGCCGGAGACGAAGACCTTGTCGCCCTCCTTGAGGCCGCCGACCGCCAGCAGGCCCGCGTAGGCGGTCAGGCCGGTCATGCCGAGCACGCCGAGGTAGGCGGACAGCGGCGCGGCCGCCGGGTCGACCTTCACGGCGCGCTCGGCGGGCACGGTGGCGTACTCGCGCCAGCCCAGGCCGTGCAGCACGGCGTCGCCGGGGGCGAAGCCGTCGGCCGCCGAGGCGACCACGTAGCCGACCGCGCCGCCGTCCATCGCCTCGCCGAGCCGGAACGGCGGGGAGTAGGACTTGACGTCGTTCATCCGGCCTCGGATACCGGGCTTTGCACCCAACTCAACTTCCATGTCGAGCTGGGACATCCGACCCCTCATGTACGGGTCCACCGAGAGGTAGG
>NZ_JBHVWC010000044.1:0-75768 GCF_042882445.1 Kitasatospora sp. NPDC058218
CCCGCCGTGTGGCAGCACACCGTCTTCCTCGTCATGTACGACGAGAACGACGGCTACTTCGACCACATGGTGCCGCCCACCCCCGAGGCCGGCACTCCGGAGGAGTTCACCCAGGGCCGCGCGATCGGCCTGGGCAACCGGGTACCGCTGTGGGTCGCCTCGCCGTGGTCACGCGGCGGCTGGGTCAACTCCCAGGTCTTCGACCACACGTCCGTCCTGCGGTTCATGGAACAGGTCACCGGGGTCGCCGAGCCCAACATCTCCGCCTGGCGCCGGGCCGTCTGCGGCGACCTCACCAGCTGCTTCGACTTCGCCGCCCCCGACCACTCGATCCCGCAACTGCCCGACACCGTCGCCCTGATGGCCAGGTCCGACGCGGCCGCCAAACTCCCCGGCGTCGCCCTGCCCGCCACCGGCACCCAGTCCATGCCCGTCCAGGAACCCGGCGAACGCCCCCACCGCCACCTGCCCTACCAGCCCTGGGCCGACATCGAGGTGGACCGGAAGACCGGCAAGGTCACCTGCACCCTGAGCAACGACGGCACGGTCGCCTTCCCCTACACCGTCTACCCCAACATCGTCCTCCCGTTCGCCGGGACGCCCTACACGGTGGCTCCCGGTGCCACCGCCGCCTACGTCTGGGACGCCGCCGCGACCCACGGCCGTTACGACTTCACCGTCCACGGCCCCGACGGCTTCGTCCGCCGCTTCGCCGGCACCGTCGTCCGTAACGGCCAGGACGGTCAGAACGACATCGGCGTGCCGATCGTGACGGCCGATCTGAGCAACTCCTCCCGGCTCACCCTCCAGCTGGTCAACGACGGCCTGACCGACGTCGGCTTCACCGCGGCGCCCAACGACTTCGCGGGCACCGCGCAGACGGTCTGGGTCAAGCCCGGCAAGCAGGTCAACCTCGCCTGGCCGCTGGACAAGCAGGGCCGCTACGACGTCGTCGTGACGGCCGGCACCGGCCTGCGCTTCACCCAGCGGTACGCGGGCTGGGTGCACTGATCAGGCGCCCGGTCGGGCAGCGGTCGGGAGACGGCCGGGGGCGCCGAACCGGTGACCTCCGGCCGTGGCTCGGCCGTCCGGCCGGGCCCGGCGGCTAGCGTCGGGCCATGCAGAAGATCACCACCTTCCTCTGGTTCGACACCCAGGCCGAAGAGGCCGCCCGCTTCTACACCTCGGTCTTCGCCAACTCCCGGATCACCACCGTCACCCACTACGGCGAGGTGGGCCCCGGCGAGGCGGGCACGGTCATGACCGTCGCCTTCGAGCTGGACGGTCAGGGCTTCGTCGCCCTCAACGGCGGCCCGTTGTTCCACTTCTCCGAGGCGATCTCGCTCCAGGTCGACTGCGCCGACCAGCAGGAGGTCGACGAGCTCTGGGCGAAGCTCACCGCCGACGGCGGCGCGGGCGGTCCGTGCGGCTGGCTCAAGGACCGCTACGGGCTCTCCTGGCAGATCGTCCCCCGCATCCTGACCGAGCTGATCGCCGACCCTGACGCGGCCAAGGCCGGCCGGGTCACCGCGGCGATGCTGCAGATGCAGAAGATCGAGATCCAGCCGCTCCTCGACGCCGCCCGGGGCTGATCCCATGACCGTCCCCGCCGTCCGCTGCACCCTCTACCTCCACGCCACGCCCGAGCAGGTCTGGCACGCCCTCACCAACGCCGACGAGTCCGCGGTCTACTGGGGTCACCGCAACGTCTCCACCTGGCTGCCGGGCGCGCCCTGGGAGCACCGGCGCACCGACGCCTCCGGCATCGCCGACGTGGTGGGCACGGTCGAGGCCGTCGACCGCCCGCACCGCCTCGTCACCACCTGGGCCGGACCGGACGAACGGCGCCCGGCCGGTCCGTCCCGGGTCACCTTCGAGCTCGTCGGCCACCTGGACCTCACCCGGCTCACCGTCACCCACGACAACCTCGCCGACGAGGCCGAGTCCGCCGACTCCACCGCCGGCTGGTCGGCCGTCCTCTCCAATCTGAAGACCTATCTGGAAACCGGCCGCCCGCTCCCGCAGGAACCCTGGTCGATGCCCTGACGGCCGGGGCGGCCGGGCCTCAGGCCTGCTGCTTGGCCGGCCGCCGGCGGCGCCGTCGCAGCCGGGCCGGGTTCAGCCGCTCGCCCCTGGCCAGCCGGCGCAGCCGGGCGAACCGGGAGAACCGCTCCCGGTTCGCCACCGAGGCCCGGTCCAGCTCCTCCATCAGGCGCCGGCTGCGGTGCTCCAGATCGAGCTCGTCGAGGATCCGGTCCACCTCGGCCAGCAGCGCTCCGTGCAGCTGCCAGGCCTCCGGGTGCTCCTGCACCCGGAGCAGCAGCAGCTGGGCGACGTTCTCCCGGCTGGCCCAGGCGGCCGCGAGCTCGGCGGTCAGCCGCCGTTCGGCCTCCTCGGCGTTGCTGCTCACCTGGGTGGTGACCAGCACCGCGAAGCTCACCAGTGCCCCGCCGAGGTGGGCCAGGAGCTCCTCCAGCGCGATCGCCACCTCGGGTGGGAAGAGCCGCTCGCCCGGGCCCCGCCGCTTGGCCAGGTCGGTGAGCGAGCGGGCCAGCACCCGGATCACCACCACGCAGATCTCCAGCGTGTCCAGGCCGGTCCGCAGCACCAGCCGGGAGAGCAGCCCCTCGCTGATCCGGGGGTTGAGCCGCAGGCTGTCCTCGGCCTGGCGCAGCGCCCCGTCGACGTCCGCGATGGCCTGGTCGAGTCGGCGGGCCTCGTGCAGCCGTTCGGCCGCGCGCTCCACGGGGGTGGGCCGGCCGAGCTCCTCGGCGATGCCGAGCAGCAGGTGCCGGGCCCGTCGGGCGAGGTCCTCGATCGACTCGCCGGCCGTGTCCACCCAGACCGGCGCGGCGAACAGCAGATTGAACAGCAGTCCGACGGTGGCGCCGATCAGCGTCTCCAGCACCCGGTCCCAGGCCTGCGAGGTCACCTGGCTGACCCCCAGGATGAGCATGGCGCTGATCGCCACCTCCTGGACGAACTCGTCCACCCGGACGAACCGCCCGACGGTCAGCGAGGCCAGGATGATCAGGCCCAGGCTCCACCAGGAGAGCCCGACCACCGAGCTGAAACCGATCGCGATCAGCACCCCGACGACCACCGAGTTGACCCGGCGGATGCTGGTGGTCAGCGTCGAGTAGACGGTGACCTGGACGACCAGCAGCGCCGTCAGCGGCGCGGTCAGCGGGGCCGGCTCGCTGCTCAGCTGGGTCGCCACCGCGTACGAGAGGGTGGCGGCCACCGTGGCCCGGACCGTCTGGACGACGAAGGGTTCTCGGGCGCCGCGGCGCAGCGTCGTGGCGAAGGACTCCGGGAGAAGGGCCATGCCGCCCTTCTTTCCCCGCCTGGGCCGCTCACACCGCCGATCCGGCCCACCGGCACTCGAAAGAGCCGCTCGTCCGGCCCACCGCGACGGGCCCGCGCCACGGCCCGTCCGGTCCTACGGCCGGCGGCGCTGCTCGCGCAGCAGCTTCCACGGCGCGAGCGCCGACTCGACCTGCACCCCGAGGCTCATCTTCGAGGTGCCCTCGACCCGCTCCTCGAAGCGGATCGGCACCTCGCGGATCCGCAGCCCGCGCTGGACGGCACGGTAGTTCAGCTCGACCTGGAACGAGTACCCGTTGCTGTGCACCGAGGGCAGGTCGATCGCCCGCAGGGCCTCCGCCCGCCAGGCCTTGAACCCGGCGGTGGCGTCCCTGACCCCGAGCCCGAGGATGGTGTTGACGTAGAAGTTCGCCCAGGCCGACAGCGCCTTGCGGTGCCACGGCCACTCCTCGGCGGTCGAGCCGCCCGGCACGTAGCGCGAGCCCAGCACCACGGCGGTGTCGTCGTCGGCCAGCAGCGTCTCCACCATGACCGGGAGCACCGAGGCCGGGTGCGACAGGTCGGCGTCCATCTGGACCACCACGTCGGCGCCCTCCTCCAGGGCCCGGGTCATGCCCGCGACGTAGGCCCGGCCGAGCCCGTCCTTCTCGGTGCGGTGCAGCACGCCGACGCGGCCCGGCGCATCCGCCGCGAGCTTGTCCGCGACGTCGCCGGTGCCGTCCGGGGAGTTGTCGTCGACCACCAGCAGGCGCAGACCGGGCAGCTTCAGGTCCGCGAGCAGCCCCGCGAGGACCGGCAGGTTCTCCCGCTCGTTGTACGTGGGTACGACGACAACGACCCTGGGGGAGGCCTCGACCATGTTCTGTCCCTCGCGCGATCCCCGGCCGGTACCGCGCCGCCGGCGCCCGCACCCGACCGGACAGGTGTCCACTTCGGTCGAGCGAGTCTAGCCGCGGTCGTACGTGCCCGGTCCCACCGCCCGCCACCGGCCCGGGAGCCGCCGGGCCCGCTCCCCGGCACTACCGGGTGGGGTGCGACCTGCTCCAGGCGGGGGCGACGAGGGCGATCAGGCCGACGGCGAAGGCGAGCTGGAGGACGTGGCGGATCCAGTCGATGCCCGAGGTGTGCCGCACGCCGACCCAGCCGGCCACCGCGTTGCCCAGCCAGGCCCCGGCGGCGCCGAGCAGCATCGTCAGCCACCAGGGGATCGCCTGCGGGCCGCGCAGGATCAGCTTGGCCAGGACGCCCAGCACGAAACCGATGAGCAGAATCCACAGGAGCTGGAACATCGCATTCCACCTTTCGAGGCGCGTTTCCCCATGATCGCCCGGATCCCCCGCTCCGGCACGTCGACGGCCGCCGCCGTCCGGTCGCCGTCCGGTCGCCGTCCGGTCGCCGCCGCTCAGGTGTCGGCGTGGCTGAGGGCGGCCCCGGTGACCGGATCGAACACGTGCAGCCGGTCGGTGTCGATCCACAACTCCAGCGGGCCGCCCTCGGCGGCCCGGGTGTCGGTGCCGATCCGGGCCACCACCTCGCGCCCGCCCGTGGCGGCGCCGGTGTCCCGCCGCTGCGCGGCCGACTCCTCCGGAGCGCCCGGGACGGTCCGCCGGCCCGCCACCGTGAAGTGCACGAAGACGTCCGAGCCGACCGACTCCAGCACCTCGACGCCGACCGTGGCCGTCCGCCCGCCCTGCGGGTGCTCCAGGAGGGCCGCGTCCTCGAAGTGCTCGGGCCGCAGGCCGACGACCACCTCGCGCGGCGCGTCCGCGGCGGCCAGCCGTTGCCGGAGCCGGTCACCCACCGGCAGGTCGGCCAGGGCGGTGCGCAGCATGCCCTGTTCCAGGGTGGCGTCCAGGAAGTTCATCCCCGGCGAGCCGATGAACCCGGCGACGAAGAGGTTCACCGGCTCGTCGTAGAGCTGCTGCGGGGCGCCGATCTGCTGGACGACGCCGCCGCGCAGCACCACCACCCGGTCGCCGAGCGTCATCGCCTCGACCTGGTCGTGCGTGACGTAGACGGTGGTGGTGCCGAGCCGGCGCTGGAGGCGGGAGATCTGGGTGCGCATCTGCACCCGGAGCTTGGCGTCGAGGTTGGAGAGCGGCTCGTCCATCAGGAAGGCCTCGGGGTCGCGGACGATCGCCCGGCCCATCGCGACCCGCTGGCGCTGGCCGCCGGAGAGGTGGGCGGGGCGGCGGTCCAGGTGCTCGGTGAGGTCGAGGATCCGGGCGGCCTCCTCGACCTTGGCGGTGATCACCGCCTTGTCGGTCTTCGCCAGGCGCAGGGCGAAGCCCATGTTCTCGCGCACGCTCATGTGCGGGTAGAGCGCGTAGCTCTGGAACACCATGGCGATGTCCCGGTCCTTGGGCGCGCGGTCGTTGACCACCTGGCCGCCGATCCGCAGGGTGCCCTCGGTGATGTCCTCCAGGCCCGCGATCATGTTGAGGGTGGTGGACTTCCCGCAGCCCGAGGGGCCGACCAGGATCACGAACTCGCCGTCCGCGACGGTCAGGTCGATGCCGTGGACGGCGACCGCGCCGTCCGGATAGCGCTTGGTGATCCCGTCGAGGACGATCTCGGCCATGCCCTGCCTGCCTTCCGTGGACGTGCCTGGTGGAACCACGCTTCGTGGTGTCAGCCCTTGACGGCGCCGGCGGTGAGGCCGGACACGATGCGGCGCTGGAACAGCAGCACGAACACCACGATCGGCACCGTGATCACCACGGCGGCCGCCGCGATCGAGCCGGTGGGCTGCTGGAACTGCGAGCTGCCGGTGAAGAACGCGATCGCGGCCGGGACGGTCCGCGCGGCGTTGGTGGAGGTCAGCGAGATGGCGAAGAGGAAGTCGTTCCAGCAGAAGATGAAGACCAGGATCCCGGTGGTGAACACCCCCGGCGCCGCCAGCGGCGCGATCACCAGCCGGAACGCCTGCGCGGGCGTCGCACCGTCCACCTTCGCGGCCTTCTCCAGGTCCCACGGGATCTCCCGGAAGAACGCCGACAGGGTGTAGATGGCCAGCGGTAGGGAGAACGTCATGTACGGGATGATCAGGCCCGCCCAGGTGTCGAAGAGGCCGAGCACCCGCTCGATGTTGAACAGCGGCGAGACGAGCGAGATCGGCGGGAACATCGCGATCAGCAGCGACATCCCGATCAGCAGGCGTTTGCCCGGGAAGCGCAGTCGGGCCACCGCGTAGGCGGCCATGGTGCCGAGCACCACCGCGATGGTGGTGGCGATGACGGCGATGCCGATCGAGTTGATCAGGGCGCGGGTGAAGTCCGAGGTCTGGAAGATGCCGCGGTAGTTCTCCAGCGTCCACTTGCGCGGGACGAAGTCGCCGTCGTCGAGCGTGCTCGGGTCCTTGAAGGAGAGCGCGGCGATCCACCAGACCGGGAACAGCGCGTAGAGCACCACCAGCAGGTTGACGACGCCCCAGCCGGCCGCCGTGCGCGTCTGTCGGGACGTCATCGGCCCTCCGTCCCGCCGCCGGGCGCGGAGGCGCCGAACACCTTGATGAAGACCAGCGCGATCGCCGCCACGCAGAGGAAGATCAGCACCGAGATCGCCGAGCCGATCCCCAGGTTGAGCGCGGTGAAGAGGTTGTCGTAGCCGAGGATCGACACCGAGCCGGTGTCGTTGGAGCCGCCGGTCAGCACGTAGATGTTGTCGAAGACCCGGAACGCGTCGAGGGTCCGGAAGAGCAGGGCGACCAGGATGGCCGGCTTCATCAGCGGCAGGATCACCAGCCGCAGTCGCTGGCCGAAGTTCGCGCCGTCCACCATCGCGGCCCGTACGGTCTCAGCGGGGACGAGGGCCAGGCCGGCCAGCAGCAGGAGCGCCATGAAGGGCGTGGTCTTCCACACCTCGGCCAGGATGATCAGCCCGATCGCCTGCCAGTGGTCGGTGAGCGGGGCGCTGCCCTCGGGCAGCAGCGCGGCGAGGTACCCGGTGCCGGGCGTCCAGGCGTACTGCCAGGAGTAGGCGGCGACCACGGTGACGATCCCGTACGGCACCAGGACGGCGGTGCGCACCGCGCCCCGGCCGAACACCGCCCGGTGCATGACCAGCGCGAGGGCGAGGCCCAGCACCAGCTCGATGGCCACCGAGACGGCGGTGATCAGCACCGTCACCCAGAGCGCCTGCCACCAGAACGGGGAGGTGAGCACGGCGGCGTAGTTGCCGAACCAGACGAACGTCGCCTGCTGGGGGAAGCGCAGGTCGTAGCGCTGGAGGGAGAGGTAGACGGCGTAGCCGACCGGGTAGGCCGTCACGGCGGTCATCACCAGCACGGCCGGGGCGCAGAGCAGCCAGCCGAGCCGGCGCTCCTGCCGCGAGCCCTCGGACCGGCTCTGGGGGGCTGCCCCGAGGAGGGTGGGCGGCCTGGTCACGGGATCAGCCCCTTCGAGCCGAGCGCGTCCCTGAGCTGTCCGTTCAGCGCGGAGACGGTGCTCTCCGGCTGGACGGCCGACGGCGGGGAGAGCGCGTGCGAGATCGCGATCGAGACGTTCTGGTAGGCGGGCGTCTGCGGCCGGACGGAGGCGGAGTCCAGCGCCGCCAGCACGTCGGCGGCGAACGGGTAGCTGTCGGTGAGTTCGGCGGCGGTGTAGAGGCTGCGCAGTGAGGGCGGCAGGCCGCCCTTGAGCGCGTTGGTCAGCTGGTTGTCGCGGTTGCGCAGGCAGAGGGTGGCCTCCTGGGCCAGCTCGGGGTGCCGGCTGTAGGCGCCGACCGCGAGGTCGATCCCGCCGATGGTCACGCTCGCCGGGCGGTCCGGGAGGACGGCGGGGTAGGGCGCCCAGCGGAAGTGCGGGAACAGCTCGGGCCGGTCGGCCTTCATGGCGGGGTAGACGAAGGGGTAGTTGAGCTCGAAGGCGGCCGTGCCGGACTCCATCGCCAGCCGGTTCTGGTCCTCCATCTGGTTGGAGAGCGAGGGGTCGGCGGCGGGGGAGCGGGCGAGGTCCCGGATGACGCCGGCGGCGGTGACGGCGGGCGGGCCGAGCGAGGGCGCGGTGGCGTCGGGGGTGAGCACCGAGCCGCCCGCGCTGGTCACCAGGGTGTTGAACCAGACCGTCAGGCCCTCGTACTGGGCGCCCTGGACCTCGACGAAGTGCGGCTTGCCGGCCTCGGCCAGCTCACCCGCCGCGCCGAGCATCTCGGCCCAGGTGCGCGGCGGGGTGGGCACCAGGTCGTCGCGGTACCAGAGCAGTTGGGTGTTGGAGTTGTACGGGACGGCGTACAGCCGGTCCTTCCAGGTGGCCGTCTTCAGGGCGGCGGCCAGGGTGTCGGCGCCGGCCTGTTCCTTCGCCGCGCCGGTCCATTCGCGGATCCAGCCGGCCTCGGCGAACTCGGGTGCCCAGGTGACGTCCAGGCCCATGATGTCCACGCCGGCGTCGTGCGCGGCGAGCCGGCGGACCAGCTGCTGGCGCTGGCCGTCGGCGGTGCGCGGCAGCTTGTCGTAACGGATCGAGTAGCGGCCGCCGGAGGCCCGGCCGCAGGAGTCGGCGGCCTGCTGGAGCGCGCCGGAGTCGTCGGGGAAGTTGTACCAGTCGAGGGTGACCGGTCCGCTCCCGCCACCGGCGTCGCTGCCGCAGGCGGCGAGCGCCAGGGTCAGCAGGTGGACCAGGACGAGTGCGGCCCGGCGGCGTGGTCTCGGCACGGCTCTCCCTCCGGTGGCGGCCTGCGGGTGGTCACGCTAGGGTGCGCGGTCCTGCGGCGCGCGGGAGATGACGGTGCGACACCCCCGACGCCCGCCGAGTGGCCTAGTGCCTGTCTTCGAACCCCCGCCCGCGGGGCGACGCCGGCCGGTGGTCCGCAGGTCGCGCCCGGTCGGCGGCCGAGACGGCTCTGGCGGGCAGGACCGCACAGCCGCTACGGTCTGGACCAGTCACCCGTTCGGCCGATCGGCCGCCACCCCTGTCCTGGCCCTTTCCGGGAGTCGTCATCAACACCCGATCCACCGTCAGTGCCCCGCTCACGCTGCCCGATCTGCTGGACGACCGGGCCGCCCGGCACCCCGACCGGACCGCCCTGATCGTCCCGGGCGGCGCTCCGCTCGACTACCGCCGGTGGCGCGAGCGCGCCGTCCGCGCCGCCCACGGGCTCGCCCGCGCCGGGGTCCGCCCCGGGGAGCGCGTCCTGCTGCTGTTCCCCAACCGCGCGTGGGACGAGTACGCGGTGGCCTTCCTCGCCGTGCACTACGCGGGCGCGGCGGGGGTGGTGGTCCGCGAGGACCTCGGCCCGGAGGACACCACGCGGCTGGCGTCGGCGAGTTCGGTACGGCTGGCGCTGGCCGGCACGGCGGACGACCCCCGGGGCGCCGGGCTCGGCGTGCCCTGCCTGCGGCTCGCCGCGCTGGAGGCGCCGGCCGACACCCCCGACGAGCCACCGCACCGGCCCCGCCCCGAGGACCTCGCCCAGGTGATCGGCACCTCCGGCACCACCGGGGCGCCCAAGGGCGTGCACGCCGCGCACGCCAGTCTCACCGCGGGCCAGCGGCTCGACCCGCGGCCGCGCCCGTACGCCCACTCGGCGCACGCCGTGCACGCCTTCCCGATCGGCACCAACGCGGCGCAGGTCGTCCTGGTCAACGCGCTGGTCGCCGCGCCCGCGACGATCTGTCTGCCGCGCTTCGACGCCGAGGAGTTCGGCCGCACCGTCGAGGAACACCGGGTGGGCACCGTCTTCCTGGTGCCCTCGATGGCCGTGGAACTGCTGAACTCGGGCGTGGCCCGCCGCCGGGACCTCGGCAGCGTGCTGCTGGTCAGCTCCTCGGCGGCCGCGCTGCCCGCCCCGGTCGCGACGGCGCTCACCGCCGCGCTCCCCACCGCGACCGTCGTCAACACCTACACCTCCGCCGAGTCCTCGCCGGCCCAGATATCGGCCGTCGTGGACGCCCGCCGCCCGGGCTCGGTCGGCCGCCCGGCCAACCCGGCCGACCTGCGGCTGCTCGACGCCGACGGGCGCGCGGTGGAGCCCGGCGCCGTCGGCGAGGTCTGGCTGCGCCAACCCGGCCCGCCGCGCGGCTACGTGGCCGGGCCCACCGAGTCGGCCGCGGTCTTCCGCGACGGCTGGGTGCGGATGGGAGACCTCGGCCGGCTCGACGCCGACGGCTACCTGTACCTGGTGGACCGGGAGAGCGACCTCATCAAGTCCGGCGCGCTGAAGGTCTCCACGCTGCGGATCGAGGACGTCCTGCACGCCCACCCGCAGGTCGCGGACGCGGCGGCGCTCGGCGTCCCGCACCCCGTGATGGGCGCGGTGCCGGTCGCCGTCGTGGTGCCCGCCGCCGACGGCCTGGACCTCGACGAGCTGCGGCTCTTCCTGAGCGCCCGGCTCGGGCGCGGCGAACTGCCCGTCCGGATCCTGGTCACCGACCGGCTGCCGCGCAACCCCAGCGGGAAGGTGCTCAAGCACGAACTGCGGGCCCGGTTCGCCGAAGCGGCCGACCGTCCGGCCGCCCCCGGCACCCCGCCGGCCACCGACCGCGAGGTCGCGCTGGCCGCACTCTGGCGGCGCGTGCTGGGCCGCCCGGTCCACGCCGTGGAGGACGAGTTCTTCGCCCTCGGCGGGGACTCCTTCCGAGCCGTCCAGCTGGCCGCCGCGATCTCCGCCGAGTTCGGCGTCACGGCGAGCACCGCCCTGGTCTTCGAACGGCCCTCGCTGCGCGCCCAGGCCGCCTGGCTCAAGGAGGCGCCGCCCACCGCGCGGCCGGCCTGCCCGGCCGCCGAGGAGGAGGTCTCGGACTTCCTCCGGGAGCTGCGCGCCCAGCCGCACGACGTCCCGCTCACCTCCCAGCAGGAGAACTTCCTGCGCTGGACGGCCGAGGCCGAGGGCCGCAACGTCGGCTCGGTGGCGGTGATGTTCCGGGTCACCGAGCCGCTGCGCACCGACCTGCTGGCCGAGGCGCTGCACGAGGTGGTGCGCCGTCACCCGGCGCTGCGGACGAGGTTCGTTCCCGTGCCGGACGCCCGGCAGTCCGGGATCCATCGCGCCGTGGTCGACGGGGAACCGTACGCGGAGACCGTGTTCGCCGAGGCGCCGGGCGAGAGCGACGACGAGGTCTCCGCCCGGCTGGTCGCCGTCCGGGACGGGCTGACCGATGTCGCCGAGGGGCCGATGACCCGCCTCGCCGTGGTCACCCGGGGCCCCGACGACCACGCCGTGCTGCTCGCGGTGCACCACATGGTCGTCGACGGCTGGTCGGTCGGGGTGCTGCTGCGCGAGCTGGGCGTGCTCTACTCGGCGCTGCGGCGCGGCCGGTCGGCGCCCGCGCCCCGGCCCGGGCCCGAGTACCGGGAGCTCGTCACCTGGTCGAACGCCCACTGGCCGGCGTCCCGCGCCCACTTCGCCCGCACCCTGGCGGGCGCACCGCAGGCGGTGGAGCCCTTCCCGGGGCGGCGGGACACCGAGGTCGTGCTGAGCGCGGCCCACCGGCTGGCCGTCTCGCCGGAGCGGGCGGAGGCCCTGCGGGCCCGGGCGGCGGGGGCGGGCGCGACCCCGTTCCAGGCGCTCGCGGCGGTCTGGCTGGGCCTGTTGGCGGACCGCAGCGGCCAGTCCGACCTGGTGCTGATGACCCCGGTGCCGGGCCGGACGGAACCGGCGGCGGAACGGGCCGTCGGCTGCTTCGTCCAGTCGCTGCTGTTGCGGATCGACGCCGCGGGTGCGCCCGGTTTCGCCGAGCTGCTCGCCCGGGTCCGGGACGCCTCGACGGCCGCGCTGGACCACCAGCTCTACCCGTTCGCCGAGTTCAGCCCCCGGGTGCCGTTCGCCGCCTGGCTCCGCTACGAGAGTTGGAGCGCGCCGGCCCAGCTGCCGGGGCTGGCCTGCACCGCCTGGGAGCTCCCGCGCAGCGCGACGGTCCCGTACCCGATGCCGGGCGGGGACCGGCACGTGCCGGAGCTGGCGGCGGTGGAGCAGCCGGACGGCGGGCTGGTCTGCTGGCTGCGCTACAACGAGCACGCCTTCACCCCGGAGACCGTCGCGGGGCTGGCCGAGGCGCTGGAGACCCGCCTCGCGGAGGCCGCCGGAGTCTGAGTACGGCGGGTGCCGGGCCTGGTTCCGGCACCCGTCAGGACGGGCGGCTGAACCGGTGGTCCGTCGGGGTCCGTTCTTTCCTGCACAATCGTGCATACGTTCGTCCCCTGTACAGGAGTGCCGCACCACCATGTCGACCCAGGCCCCGGACCGCCTCCGACCAGTCACCACCGACCTCCCCAGGCCCGGGGTGCCCCGGCCCGCGCGCCGTCCGGGGAGCGGCCGATGAGGGCCCTCGCCGGACTCCGGCCGCCGAAGGCCTGGACGGCCGCGCTCGCGGTGGTGGTGGTCGGCGCCCTGACCGCCGGTCTGCTGTGGTGGCACCCGTGGAGCCCGGCCGCCGACCGGCAGAAGCCGTTGGCGGAGGCGTTCACCACGGCCCCCGGCGGGTCCGCGCGCTTCGGCACCGGTGAGCAGCTCCTCCGCTACAAGGTGCGCGCCGAGAAGGGGCTCAAGGAGAGCCCCGACCGGTTCGCCGCCGAGGTCGACGCCGTCCTCGGTGACGTCCGGCGCGGCTGGGCCGCCGACGGTACACGGTCGTTCCAACGCGTGCCCGCCGACCCGGTGGACTTCACCGTCTACCTGGCCACCCCGGAGACCACCGACCGGATCTGCGGCCAGTACGGGCTGGACACCGGAGGCTGGGTCAACTGCGGCGTGGGCCACCAGGTGGTCGTCAACGTCAAGCGCTGGACCGAGCTGACGGAGTTCTACACCGGTCAGCCCGAGCTGTACCACGCGCTCGCCGTCAACCACGAGGTCGGCCACGTCCTCGGCCTCGGCCACGTCGACTGCCCCGGCCCGGGCCAGCCGGCGCCGGTGATGATGCAGCAGATCAAGGGCCTGCACGGCTGCGTGCCCAACGGCTGGCCCTACTCCGACACCGGCACCCTCCTCACCGGCCCCCCTGTCGCGGTCACCACCCCGGCCCCGTAGCGGAGCGGGCCCGGCGACGCCGCGGGTGAGCCGGAGGTGTTGTCGTACCCCTTCGGTACGTTCGGGCCATGAGCGTCTCTCTCTACTACTCGGCCGGCCGGGCGGTGCCGCTGACGGCTGCCGAGACGGCCGCCGTCGAGGCCGTCGTCGCCGCCCGCGAATCGTCGTTCCCGTTCCAGGACGAGGAAGGCCTCCACCTGTACGACGGCGGCGGCGAGCCGGACGAGGTCCTGGACGGGTCGACGAGAATACCGGCCGACCCCGGGCGGCTGCTGCCGGTGATCGCCCATGTGCTGGACTCCGTGACGGAGCTGCGCCGTGCGCTGCCGGGAGCGCGGTGGCGTGTGCACCTGGACGACCTCGACGTCCCGTGGGACGAGGGCGACGGCTACGCCCTTCCCGGCATGCGTGGCACGGGCCGCGCCTTCTGAGGACTCCGGCCCGCTCCGGCTCCCGGGGGAAGAGCCCCGGGAGCCGGAACGGGCACGGCGGGTGACGGCCCGTCAGCCCGTGAGGCGGTCGGCGGCCTCGTCGTCGCTCAGGGCTTCGATCTCGGCGATCAGCAGTTCCTCGATGCGGGCGGCCAGGGCGGCTGCGGTGGAGAGTTCGAAGGCGTCGCGGATGGGGACCTCCAGGCCTACGCCGGCGCGGATGCGGGCGACGACGCGGGTCACCAGGAGCGAGTCCCCGCCGAGGGTGAAGAAGTCGTCGAGGACGCCGACCCGGGGCAGGCCGAGGACTTCCTGCCAGAGGTCGGTGACGAGACGTTCGGCGTCGGTGCGCGGGGGCAGGTACTCGGCCGCGGTGGTCCGGTCCGGGGTGGGGAGGGCGGCGGTGTCGAGCTTGCCGTTGAGGGTCAGGGGCAGCCGGTCGAGCAGGACGACGGTGTCCGGGACGAGGTAGGCGGGCAGACACCGGGTCAGGTGCTCGCGCAGTGCGGCCGGCGGGGGTTCGGTGCCGGGGGCGGGGACGGCGTAGGCGACCAGGCGGCGGCCGGCCAGGACGACCGCCGCCGCCCGGGCCACCTCCGGGTGGCCGGTCAGGGCGGCCTCGATCTCGGCCGGTTCGATCCGGTAGCCGCGCAGCTTGATCTGCTCATCGGTGCGGCCCAGGTACTCCAGCTGTCCGTCGGTGCGCCAGCGGGCCCGGTCGCCGGTGCGGTAGAGCCGCCCGCCGGGGCCGGTGAACGGGTCGGGGCGGAAGGCGGCGTCGGTGAGGTCGGAGCGGCCCAGGTAGCCGCGGGCCAGCCCGGCGCCGCCGATGTGCAGCTCGCCCTCGGAGCCGCGGGGGAGGAGGGCGCCGCGCTCGTCCAGGACGTAGAGCCGCACGCCGGGCAGCGGACGGCCGAGCGGTGGGAGCCGGAGGGCGTCGGCGGCGTCCAGGTCGGTGGCGGTGACGATCACGGTGGCCTCGGTCGGGCCGTAGGTGTTGACCAGCCGGACGGTGTCGCCGTGCTGCTCCCGCCAGCGGGCGACGGCGGCGGGGCGGGCCTCGGAGCCGCCGAGGATCACCAGCCGCAGGGCGGCGGGCCACAGGGCCCGGTCGTCGAGCGCGACCAGTTCCTCCCAGTAGGCCGTCGGCAGGTCGAGCACGGTGACGGCCGGCCCCTGCGGGCCGTGCAGCAGCTCGGGCAGGGTGCGTCCGCCGCCCGGTAGCAGGACGACGCAGGCACCGGTGGCGAGGGCCGGCCACAGCTCCTCGGCGTGGGTGTCGAAGCCGATCGAGGCGAACTGGACGATCCGGTCACCGGGTGCGAGCCGGTAGCCGTCCGGCCCGGCCATCCAGTCGACCCGGGCGGCGAGGGCCGCGTGGTCGACGGCCACCGCCTTGGGCGTGCCGGTGGAGCCGGAGGTGTAGAGGACGTAGGCGAGGCCGGAGCGGTCGTCGCCCGGGGCCGGGTCGGCCCCCGGACGGATCCGCAGTCCCTCGCCGTCCTCGTCGGTCAGCAGCAGCACGGCGCCCGACTCGCGGAGCATCAACTGCCGCCGCTCCTCCGGGTGGGCCGGATCGAGCGGCAGATAGCCGGCCCCGGCCTTCCAGACCGCCAGCAGGGCGATCACCAGGTCGAAGGACGGTGCGATCCGCACCGCGACCAGCTGCCCGCCGACCGGGCCGAGCCGGTCGGCCAACTCGCTCGACAGGTGGTCGAGTTCGGCGTAGGTGAGGGTTCGGTCGGCGCACTCCAGGGCCGGGGCGCCGGGGGCGGCGGCGACCCGCTCGGCGAAGCGCGACAGCACCGGGTGCGCCGGACCGGGCACCGGCCCGGCGCCGAGCGCGAGCAGGTCGGCCCGCTCCTGCGGCCCGAGCAGCCAGTCGCCGTGCAACGGCAGCGCGGCGTCCTCGACCACCGCGGCCAGCAGGGCCCGGCACCGTGCGCCGAGCGCCGCCACGGTGGCCTCGTCGAACACCTCCCGGTCGAAGGTGAAGGAGAGCGTCAGCCCGCCGCCGGCGGTCCGCCAGCTGTCCAGCAGCAGATCGGTCTTGGCCCGCTCGAAGCCGGAGTCCATCGAGGCGGTGCGCACCCCGGCCGGCAGCGCCGCCCCGCCGTCGCCGCCCGCCAGGTCGTACTGGCTCTGGTGGACGAACACCGCCTGGTAGAGCGGCGCCGCGCCGGCCTCGGCGGGCAGGCCCAGGTGGGCGGCGAGCCGCTCCACCGGTACCTCCTGATGGCTCAGCGCGCCCAGGGTGGCCGTCCGGACCCGGTGCAGCACCGTGCGGAAGTCCGGCTCCCCGGAGAGGTCGGCGCGGATCACCCCGGTGCGGGCGAAGTAGCCGACCAGTGCCTCCTGGGCGGCCTCCGTCCGCCCCGCCAGCGGGGTGCCCACCAGGAAGTCCGGGGTGCCGGTCCAGCGGGCCAGTACGCACTGGTAGGCGGCCAGCAGCACCATGAACGGGGTGCAGCGCTCCCGCCGGGCCAGGCCGTCCAGGGCCGTGGTGAGCCCGGGGCCCAGCTCGACCGCGGCGAACCCGGCGGGGTGCAGCGGGTCGGCCGGCCGGGGGCGGTCCAGCGGCAGCCGCAGCCGGCCGGTGCCGGCCAGCTTCTCGGCCCAGTAGCGGAACGCCGCCTCGGCGCCGCCGGCCGCCGCACGCTCCTGCTCGCCCCGGGCGATGTCGCCGTACCGGAGGGCGAGCGGCGCCAGGCCGGCCGGCGCCTCGCCGGTCTCCTCCCGGTACAGGGCGAGCAGTTCGCGCCAGAGGATCCCGAACGACCAGCCGTCCGAGACGATGTGGTGCACCACCACGGCCAGTGCGTGCTCCTCCGGCCCGGAGGAGATCAGCACGGCGCGCAGCGGCGGGCGCTCGGCGAGGTCGAACGGGGCGTTGACCGCCGGCCGGCAGGCCTCGGTGAAGTCGCGCTCGCCCGCACCCGGCGCCAGCTCGACCAGGGCGAGCGGGACGGGCGCCGGCGGTTCGACCACCTGGACGGGCGCCTCGCCGGCCAGGGCGAAGCGGGTGCGCAGGGTCTCGTGGCGGGCCGTCAGCCGGTCGAGCGCCCCGCGCAGCGCGTCCCGGTCGAGCGGGCCGCTCCAGCGGCGGCAGAGGTACATGTTGAAGCCGGCGTCGGCGGGGTTCAGCTGCTGCAGGAACCAGAGGCGCCGCTGCTCCTCGGTGAGCGGGTGGACGGCTTCGGCGGTCCGGGCGGGGTCGGTCGGTCCGCCCGGTGCGGTGGGGTCGGTGGTGGTCATCGGGCGGCGGCCTCGGTTCCGGTACGGCGCGCGGGCGGGGTGGCGGCGGGCGCGGCGGTGGTGGGTGCGGCGGGTGCGGGCTGGGTGATCGCGGGTGCGGGTGCGGGTGCGGGCGCGGGCGCAGTGGGGGTGGCGGCGCGGTCCGTCAGGGCGGCGAGGCCGACCAGGTCGTCGGGTTCGGCGTCGGGGACGTCGCGGTCGAAGTGGCGCAGCGCGGGGACGGCCAGGCAGGCCAGCACGAGCAGGGCCATGGCCAGGCCGAACAGCAGGTAGAGCAGGCCGATGCCGCGCCCCTCACCGGTGCCGATCAGCCGGCCGACGGTGCCGGCGAGCGCGCCGTCCTCGTCGACCAACGGCTGGACCAGGCGCGGGCCGAGCGGCGCCACCACGGCGAAGCCGACCGGCAGGGTGGACCAGGCGACCATGGTGTTCACCGCGATCACCCGGCCGTGGAAGCGCAGCGGGACCTTGGTCTGGACGATCGTCGCGTACACGCCGTTGACCAGGGCCAGCCCGTAGGCCATGCCGAAGGCACCGAGCGCGACCGGGACGACCGAGGGCCGCAGACCGGTCACCAGGCAGGCGGCGGCCAGGCCGAGGGTGGCGAACAGGACGCCGCGCAGCCGCAGCCGCCGTGGCCCGCCCCAGACGAGCAGGGTCAGACCGCCCAGCACGGCGCCCAGGCCGGCCGCGACGGCGACCCACCCGGCCGCCGCGAGCGGGGCGAAGGAGAGCACCAGGGGGGTGGTGAGCAGGAACAGCGGCGAGAGGAAGATGTTGAGGACGGCGAAGAACAGCAGCATCGCGCGGAAGTGCCGGCTGCCGAGCGCGCGCCGGAACCCGGCCCGGATCTCGGCGGCGACGCTCTCCCGCCGCTGGGCGGCCATCACGTCCGGGAAGCGCACGGCCAGGGTGACCCCGGTGGCCACCACGTAGCTGGCGACGTCGAGGGCGAGGATGCCGCCGAGGCCGAGCGCGGCGAGCAGACCGACCGCGAACAGCGGCACCAGGAACTGGGCCAGCCCGAATGCCATCTGGACGATGCCGTTGGCCCGGCCGAGGAAACGTTTCGGTACGAGCTGCGGGACGGCCGAGTTCCAGGCCAGCCGCTGGAAGGTGAGCGCCGTGGAGAGCACCGCGATCAGGACGTACGCGTGCCAGACCGCCAGGCCGCCGGTCAGGTACAGCAGCAGCATCACCGCCTGCGTCAGGCCGGCCGCCACGTCGCCGTACAGCATGATCCGGCGCCGGTCGCCCCGGTCCACGACGGCGCCGGCGATCGGCGCCGCCAGGATGCCGGGCACCAGGCCGCAGGCGGCCAGCAGGCCGAACTGGGCGAGCGAGCCGGTGGTCAGGTAGATCCAGACCGGGAGGGCGAACTCGGTGAGCGCCGAGCCGATCATGGAGATCTGCTGGCCGGCGGCGACCCCGAGGAACCGCCGCATGGTCGGCCGCGCCGCCACCGGGGTGTCCGCGGGACGAGGGGCGTCCGCGGGCTGCTCCGCACCGTCCCGGGAGAGGCCCGCCAGCCACCAGGTGGCGCCCTCGGCCCGCTGGTGCCGCTCCTCCTGCCCGGCCGCCACCGAGCGGTGCACGGTGGTCAGGATCTCGGCGAGTTCGGCGGCCCGGTACTTGAGGTAGAAGTGGCCGGCCTCGTCGAGCACCACCACGCCGGTGGTGTCGCTGAGCCGGTGCCACTCGCGGTAGCGCTCCTGGTAGAACTCGGTGGCCGGGTCCCGGTCGCCGCAGACCGCGATCACCGGCGCGGCGATCCGGCCGTCCTCGCTCTCGAAGAGCCGGGTGAAGTACTGCTCGGCCTCCTTGGTGCCGGTCCGGCGGTTGCTGACCATCAGGCGCAGCTGCTCGGTGCCGACCTCGTCGGTGTCCAGACCGGCCGCCGCCAGGGCGTTGACCATGCCCTGGTCGCTGCGCAGGCGGTCGGCGATCCGCGCCCACCGCTCGCCGACGGCGGCGCCGCGCCCGCGCGGCCGGGCGAACGGGAAGATCCCGCCGAGGTGGACGGCCTCGATCTCGCGCCCGGCCGCCTCGACCCGGCGGGCGACCTCCACGGCCAGCCGGACCCCGACGCCGCAGTGCCCGTAGAGGACGATCCGCCCCTCCACGGTGTCGACGATCTCCTGCGCGCAGACGGCGGCCACCTCGTCGATGTCCATCGCCTCCTCGCCCAGCTCGTGGCCGGGGACGGCGAGCGAGTGCAGCGCCCAGTCGGCGGGCAGCGCGTCGGCGAGCGGCTTGTAGATGAGCGCGCTGCCGCCGCCGTAGGGGGTGCAGACGATGCTGGCGGTGGTCCGGCGGCCGGCCGGGGTGAGCCGGTGCAGCAGCCGGCGGGGGCCCCGGTCGGCGTCCGGGTCGCTGAGCAGGGCGGCGAGACGCCGGACGGTGGGGTACTTGAAGAGGTCCATCACCCCGACCGGGGTGGGGAGTTCGGGGAAGGCCCGGCGCAGCCGGGCGACCACCTGGGTGGCGAGCAGCGAGTGGCCGCCGAGTTCGAAGAAGTCGTCCAGGGCGCCGACCCGGGGGACGGCCAGGAGTTCGGTCCAGAGCTCGGCGAGGAACTGCTCGGCCTCGCCCTGCGGTTCGACGTACTCGCCGCCGGCGGTCGGCTCCTCGGGCTCGGGCAGCGACCGGCGGTCGACCTTGCCGTGGGCCAGCAGGGGCAGCCGGTCGAGCACCACGAAGCGGGCGGGCACCATGTAGTCGGGCAGGACGTCGGCGAGGGCCTCGCGCAGCTCGGCGGGGGCCGGGGCGGGACCGCCCCCCGGGTGTTCGAGGTAGCCGACCAGGGCCTGCCGCAGTCCCTCGCCGCGGGCCAGGACGACGGCCTGGGTGATGCCGGGCAGGGCGGTGAGGGCGGCCTCGATCTCGCCGGGCTCCACCCGGTAGCCGCGCACCTTGATCTGGTCGTCGCCGCGCCCCAGGTAGTCGAGGGTGCCGTCGGGCCGCCAGCGGGCGAGGTCGCCGGTGCGGTAGAGCCGGTCGCCGGGCGCGCCGAAGGGGTCGTCGACGAAGCGTTCGGCGGTCAGGTCCGGGCGGCCCAGGTAGCCGCGGGCGAGGCGGTCACCGCCCAGGTACAACTCGCCGGTGACGCCGGGCGGAACGGGCTGCAGCGCCTCGTCGAGGACGTGGCAGCGGGCGCCGGCCAGCGGGGTGCCGATGGGCGTGCTCCCCGTGCCGGCCGTGCCGGCGGTGACCTCGTGGACGGTGACGCCGACGGTCGCCTCGGTGGGGCCGTAGTGGTTGAACACGGCGCAGCGGCCGAGGCCGGCGAGCTCGGCGGCCCACGGCCAGGCGGAGGCCTCGCCGCCGAGCACCAGCGCGCGGCGCGGCAGCAGCCGCTCCAGGGGGGCGTCGGCGCCGAGCGCGGCCAGGTGGGAGGGCGTCATCTTGAGGTAGTCGAGTTCCAGTGCCTCGACCTGATCGGCCAGTTCGGCGCCGGCGATCCGGCGCGGGAGGAGGTGGACCCGGCCGCCGGTGCTCAGCGCGAGGTAGAGCATCGTGATGCTGAAGTCGAAGGACAGCGACTGCAGCAGCCCGTACGCGGCGCCCGGTTCGATCCGCAGGCGTTCCCGTACGCCGGCCAGGTAGTTGAGGATCTGCCGGTGCTGGACGGCGACGCCCTTGGGGGCGCCGGTCGAGCCCGAGGTGTAGATCACGTACGCCAGGTGGTCCGGGCCGGAGGCCTCGTCGAGCGGCTCCGGGTCCGGGGCGAGGGGGTCCGGGGCGAGGGGGTCCGGGGTGAGGGAGTCCGGGGCGCGGTGGTCCGGGGCGAGGGGATCCGTGTCGAGCAGCAGCTCGGTGCCGGTGTACCCGGGGAAGCGCTCCCGCAGCGCCGCGTCGGTGATCAGCACCCGGACGTCGGCGTCGGCCACCAGCCGGGCGAGCCGGGCGGGCGGCTGCTCCGGGTCCAGCGGCAGGTAGGCGCCGCCCGCCTTCAGGACGCCGACCAGGGCCGTCGCCAGCTCGGGAGACTGTTCCAGGCAGACCGCGATCCGGTCGTCGGGCCGCACGCCGAGCGCCCGCAGCCGGCGGGCCAGACCGGTGGCCCGCTGTTCGAGCTCCCGGTACCCGACCGTGCGGTCCTCGAAGACCACGGCCGGGCGTTCCGGGTGGGCCCGCGCGGCGGCGGCCAGCAGGGCCGTCAGGGTCTCCGGCGCGGCGTCGGCGCCCGGCAGCGGCGGCCCGGCCGCCCAGCCCTCCAGGACGTCCCGCCGTTCGCCGGGGGTGAGCAGCGGCAGCCGGGAGACCGGGCGCGCCGGGTCGGCCACGGCCGCGGTCACGAGCAGTTCGAACCGCTCGACCAGCCGCCGGACGGTCGCGGCGTCGAAGAGGTCGGTGCGGTAGGTGAGCAGGCCGTACAGGCCGCCGTCGGACTTCTCCCGCATGTAGAGCGCGAGGTCGGTGCGGGTGGTGGCGGCCTCGTGGCCGAAGCTCTCGCCGGTGAGCCCGCCGCCGGTGCCGTTGCCCGCGCTGCGGTCGCCGTAGTTCTGGAAGGCGAAGCTGGCCTGGAACACGGCCGAGCGGCTGACGTCGCGCTCGATCTCCAGGTCGGCCACCATCTGCTCGAAGGGCACCTCCTGGTGGGTGTACGCGTCGAGGGTGGTCTCGCGGACCCGGCCGAGCAGCTCGGTGAAGGTCGGATCGCCGTCCAGCCGGGCCCGGATCGGCAGCAGGTTGACGAACAGGCCGACGACGTCCTCCAGTTCGCGGTGGAGGCGGCCCGCGACGGCCGAGCCGACGGCGAAGTCCCGCAGGCCCGCGTGCCGGCCGAGCAGGGTCTGCAGCGCGGCCATCAGCACCATGTACGCGGACGCGTTGGCGGACCTGGCCAACGCGGTGACGCCGCTGCCCAGTTCCGCGTCCCAGTGGAACTCCAGCGCGGCTCCGTCGAAGGTCAGCACCGGCGGCCGCGGGCGGTCGGTGGGCAGTTCGAGGGCGGGGACGTCCCGCAGTTCGGTCCGCCAGTACGCGCGGGAGGCGGCCAGCGCGCTGCCGGTCAGGCGTTCGCGCTGCCAGTGCGCGTAGTCGCCGAAGCGGACGGCGGGGGCGGCCAGGCCGTCCGGGGTGCCGTCGGCGTGCCGGGCGTAGAGTGCGTCCAGCTCCCGGTTGAGGATGTCCAGGGACCAGCCGTCGCTGACGATGTGGTGCATGACCAGCGCGAGCACGTGCTCGTCGGGCGCGGTGCGGACGAGCAGGGCGCGCAGCAGCGGCCCGGCGGCCAGGTCGAACGGTTCGGCCACCAGGGCGCCGAGCTCGCCGGCGGCGCGTGCGGCCGGGTCCGGGTCGGCGGCGGCGTCGACGAACCGGGCCGCGCACGGGGCGGGTTCGGCGACGCGGACCTCGGCGGTGCCCTCGGGGGTGCTCGGGAAGGTCATCCGCAGCGCCTCGTGCCGCGCGACCAGGTCGGTGAGGGCGGCGTCCAGCGCGCCCCGGTCGAGCGGTCCGCGCAGCCGGCGGGCCGGCGCCAGGGTGAAGGCGGTGGAGCGCGGGGCGAACTGGTCCATGAACCAGAGCCGTTCCTGGCCGCTGGAGAGCGGCGGGGCGGTGCCGGGCGGTCGGGCGGGCACGGTTCTGGCGGGGGCCGAGGCCGTACGCAGCCGCTGGGCGAGCAGGGCGCGCTTGGTCGCGGACAGCGCGGCCGCGGGGTCCTGGATGTCGGTCATCGGTAGTCCATTTCGGCGCACGTCGGAGGTGGCGGTGCCCTCGGGGGCGGATCCGCCGCGGGGTGGGCGGGCGGCGCGGTGCAGCGCGCCGCCCGGGCGGGTCAGCGCAGGTCGCGGACGGCCGCGGCGATGCCGAGCGGGGTGGGGGTCGCGAAGAAGACGTCGAAGTCGAGCTCGACGCCGAGCAGGTCGCGGATCCTGGCGGTGATCTGGATGATCGTCAGGGAGTGGCCGCCGAGTTCGAACAGGTCGTCCTCGGGGCCCAGGTCGGGCAGTCCGAGCACCTCGGCCCAGACGCCGAGCACGGCGGTGAGCACCTCGTCGCGTTCCGGCCGGTCGGTCGGATCGGCGGCCGCGGCGTCGACCGGGCGCGGCGGGACGGGCAGCGCGCGGCGGTCCAGTTTGCCGTTCGGCGTCAGGGGCAGCCGGTCGAGCACCGAGAAGCGCTGGGGTATCGCGGCGGCCGGCAGCACCCGCTGGAGGAAGGCGCGCAGCTCGGCCCCGTCGGGCGCGACGGCCCCGGGGGCGGGGACGAGGTAGCCGGCCACGAACGGCTCGCCGTCGCCCTCCCGGCGGACGGCGGCGGCCGCCTCGGTGACCTCCGGGTGCGCCAGCAGCGCCGACTCGATCTCGCCGAGTTCGATCCGGTGGCCGCGGATCTTGACCTGGTCGTCGAGCCTGCCGAGGAACTCCAGCTCGCCGTCGGCGGTCCAGGCCGCGAGGTCGCCGGTGCGGTAGAGCCGGTCGCCGGGCACGCCGAAGGGGTCGTCGACGAAGCGTTCGGCGGTCAGCTCGGGGCGGCCCAGGTAGCCCTCCGCGACCCCGTCGCCGCCGAGGTACAGCTCGCCCGGCACGCCGACCGGGAGCGGCCGGCGCCGCCGGTCCAGCACGTGGGCACGGGTGTTGGCGATCGGCCGGCCGATCCGCACGGCCTCCGGCGAGGCCGGGACCTCGGCGCAGGTCGACCAGATCGTGGTCTCGGTCGGCCCGTAGACGTTGAACAGGCGCTCGGTGCCCGCCCGCAGGTCCCGGGCCAGCGGCAGCGGCAGCGCCTCCCCGCCGACCAGGGCGGTCAGGTCGGACGGCAGCGGCCCGGCGCCGAGCAGGACCCGCCAGCCCGAGGGGGTGGCCTGGACGTGGGTGACGCCCTCGCGCTCGACCAGGGAGCGCAGGCCCGGGCCGTCCACGGCGAGGCCGTCCGGGGCCAGGACCAGCCGCCCGCCGGTGACCAGCGGTAGCAGCAGTTCGAGCGCGGAGATGTCGAACGAGAGCGAGGTGAGGCCGAGCCAGACGTCCCGGGGGCCGGAGCCGAGCCGGTCGGCGAAGCCCGAGAGCAGGTTGACCAGCGCCCGGTGGCCGATCTCGACGCCCTTGGGGCGGCCGGTGGAGCCGGAGGTGTAGAGCACGTAGGCGAGCCGGCCCGGTGCGGCGGGGCGGTCCGTCGCCGGGCCCTCTCCGGAGGCCTCGCCCACCGCCTCGGCGAGCCGCAGCAGCGCCGGGGCCGCGGCCGCCACCTCGGGGGCCGGCTCGCGGTCGGCCAGCAGCAGCGCGGCGCCGGAGTCGGCCAGGACGAGGGCGAGCCGCTCGGCCGGGTAGCCGGGGTCGAGCGGCAGGTAGCCGGCGCCGACGGCGTGCACGGCGAGCAGCGCGGCCGGCAGGTCGGCGGTGCGGCTCAGGTGCAGGCCGACCAGGTCGCCCCGTACGACACCGGCCGCGGCCAGCGCGCCGGCCAGCCGGTCGGCGCGCCGCAGGAGCTCCCGGTACGTCAGGCGCTCCGCACCGGCCACCACGGCGAGGGCCCCCGGCGTGGCCGCGGCGTGCTCACGGACCAGGTCGAGCACCGTCCGGTCGGCGGGGTAGGCGTGGGTGGTGGTGTTCCAGTCGGTCGTGACGAGGCGTTCCTCGGCCTCGTCGAGCAGCGGCAGGTCGGCCAGGGCCGCTCCCGGGTCGGCCGTCGCGGCGGCGAGCAGGGTGGTGAGGTGACCGGCGATCCGCCGGGCGACGGGCGGCGCGAGGACGGCCGGATCGTACTGGAGGGAGAAGGTGACGGCCTCGGCGTCCTCGACCGCCTGGAGGTGCAGCGTGTTGCGGGAGGCGTGCTGGAAGACCGTCCAGTCGACCCGGGTGGCGGTGCCCGGGAAGACCGGGTCGGCGGTGGTGCGGCGGCGGTAGCCGAACGACACCGGTGCCAGGCCGGCCCGGGGGGTGAGCCCGGGCACGGCCGCGCCGAACGGGACGGCGCGGTGGGCCGAGACCAGCCGGGCCTCGGCCCGGACGGCCCGCGCGTACTCCGCGAAGGAGCTCTCCTCGCCGGCGCCGGCCGGGGCGTGCACCGGCAGCTCGTTGACGAAGAGGCCGATTTCGTCGCGCTGCTCCGGACGCCGGGTGGAGAACGGGACGGCCACCGGCACGGCCTCACCGCCGTAGCGGTGCAGCAGGCCGTGCAGGGCGGCGAGCAGGAACTCGAAGACGGTGACCCCGCAGTCGCGCGCGGCGTCCACCAGGGCGGTGCGGCCGGGGCCGTCGAGCCGCCAGGTGACGGCCTCGCCGCGGCCGGCGTCGGTGGTGGCCCGGGGGCCGTGGGGCAATACCGGGTCGGTGGCCGCGGCCCAGCGCGGGCCGTGGAACTCGGCCGCCCGGCGGACGAGGGCGGGGTCGGCGGGCAGGTCGTGCCGACCGGTGGGGTCGAGGGGCAGGCCGTGCTGGCCGGCCGGCTCGGCGGGCAGGTCGTCCCGACCGGCGGGGGAGCCGGTGACGGGCGGTTCGCCGGTGCGCGCGGCGGCGTAGGCGGCGGCGAGGTCGGCCGCCAGCACGTCCTTGGAGTGGCCGTCGAACACCGCGTGGTGGGCCACCACCAGCAGGTCCGCCGCCCCGTCGGGCCGCCGGTGCAGGGTGAAGCGGGCGAGCGGTCCGGCCGCGAGGTCGAAGGGGAGGGCGAGTTCCTCGGCCAGCCGCTTGGCGAGCGCCTCGCCGGTGTCGGCCGTGGCGTCGACGAGGGTGAGGGCGGGCGGCCGCTCGGCGGGGACCAGCCGGACGAGTCCGCCCTGCTCGACCAGGGCGGCCGAGAGCGCGGGGTGGCGGGTGACGGTGGCGGCGACGGCCCGCGCCAGGGCGTCGGTGTCGATCCGGTCGAAGCGGTCGAACCGGAACCGCAGGGCGAGGTGGAAGGCCTCGGGGACGGTGGTCCGCCTGCCGGTCAGCCAGATCCCGTGCTGGGCGGGGGACGCGGGGCGCCCGGTGCGGGCCGGGGCGGTCGCCGCTCTCGCGGGCTCCTCCGGAGCGGAGGACGGGCCGGACACGGCGGGGGAGTGGGGCATGGCGGGCTCGATTCGGGAGACGGAGGCGGGGCTGTGGGGCACCGGTCCGAGCGGGTTCTGCCGCAACGTCGCGGCCCGGTGGACGGCGCGGCCGCCGCATGGGGTCCGGCCCGCCCCTCGGGCCGGTCGGCAGGCCGCCGGAGCAAGGCCGACCCGACTCCCAGGTTCCCCCCTGATGGGTCAGGCGGTCCGATCTTCTCCCCCGCGGAAAGATCATTGGACTGGACCTGCCGAGAGATTTCCACAGACCACATGCCTCGTCAAGGGTTGTTCACGACCGGGTCGGCGCGGTCCGACGGTTCGTCAACTATCTTCCTGTTCCGGGGTGTCCGGGCCCCGTCAAGAACCTGTCGGGCGCTCGGGCGGGGTCGATGGCGGGTGCGGTGGCGGGGGCGGGGGTGGGGTCGGTGGCGGCTGTGGCCAAGTTGTCTGTACAGCTCTGGGTTCACTGTCCGTCATCGAAGCGCCATCGAACCGGTCCACTTCCGTCCATCTCGGGCGCTTACACATAACGGGTCTGGGCCGAACGGACGCCCAGCACCCGTGATCAAGGAGCCGTCCCCCGATGAGTCCGATGCCCGAACTGTCGCGCCGCACCCTGCTCGGCGGCGCGGCGGCGGCCGCCGTGCTGTCCGCCCTTCCGCTCAGCGTGCGCGAGGCGCTGGCCGCACCGGCCCGCCCCGGCAAGCTGGCGGACATCCAGCACGTCGTGGTGTTCATGCAGGAGAACCGCGCGTTCGACCACTACTTCGGCACCCTGTCCGGCGTGCGCGGCTTCGGCGACCGGACGGCGGTGCGCGGGGTCAACGGGCGCTCGGTGTTCCACCAGCCCGACCCGGGGCGCAAGGAGGGCCACCTGCTGCCGTTCCCGATGAACGCCGCGCACACCAACGCCTACCAGCAGGGTGCCCCGGCCTTCGGCTTCGTCGACTCGATGAACGCCTGGAACGACGGCCGCGCCGACGGCTCGGTCACCCGACGTTCCGGCGGCTGGCTCGGCCAGGGCTACTACGAGCCCGCCGACATGCCCTTCTACAACGCGCTCGCCTCGGTCTTCACGACCTGTGACGCCTACTACGCGTCCGTCCAGTGCAACACCAACACCAACCGCGAACACCTGATGACCGGGACCAGCGGCGGCACGGTGCGGGACACCCCGGTGACCGACAACACCGAGATCCCCGGCGGCTACGAGTGGACCACCTACGCCGAGCGGCTGCAGAAGGCCGGGATCAGCTGGAAGACCTACCAGGCGCTGGACAACTTCGACGACAACGCGCTCGCCTGGTTCACCCCCTTCGTCAAGGCCAAGCCGGGCGAGCCGCTCTACGAGCGCGGCATGCGCGCGGTCGGCGACCCGGCGAGGAAGAACGACCCCTTCGCGATGGGTGACGCCCTGGTCGAGGCGTTCACCGCCGACATCCAGGCCGACCAGCTGCCGCAGGTCTCCTGGCTGATCGCGCCCGCCGCGCTCTCCGAGCACGCCAACTACGCCCCGCCGAACGGCGAGCACCTGACGGCCCGGCTGCTCGCCGCGCTGGCCGCCAAGCCGGAGGTATGGGAAAAGACCGTCTTCATCCTCAACTACGACGAGCACGGCGGCTTCTTCGACCACCAGCTGCCGCCCGTCCCGCCGCTGGCCGCCGGGCGCGGCAAGTCGACCGTCCCGGTGGACGGCGAGGTCGTGGTCCGGGTCGCCAAGGGCGGCTCGACCTACCACCGGGTGGTCGGCCAGGACGGCAAGTACCGGGTGAAGGCCGCCGACGGCTCGCTCGGCTGGTCCGACACCCTCCCCGCCGGCGAGAGCGTGGTCTCCGGCCCGTACCCGATGGGCCTGGGCGTGCGGGTCCCGATGATCGTGGTCTCGCCGTGGACACGCGGCGGCGTGGTCGACTCCACGGTCTACGACCACACCTCGGTACTGCGCCTGCTGGAGCAGCGTTTCGGCGTCGAGGAGCCCAACATCAGCCCGTGGCGGCGCACCGTCACCGGCGACCTCACCAACGTCTTCGACTTCTCCGGCCGCGACCCGGTCTGGCCCCAGCTGCCCGACACCAGCGGCAACCGGCAGAAGGTCGTCGACACCGGCAAGCTGCCCGCGCCCACCGTCCCCAACCCGCAGGCGTTCCCGCAGCAGCAGCGCGGTACCCGCACCGCCCGGATCAGCCCGTACAACCTGCTGGTCAAGCCGAAGCTCAAGGGCAACGAGCTGACCGTCGACTTCATCAACCAGGGCCGACAGGGCGCCGTCTTCGCCGTCTACCCGGCGCCCGGCACCGCGCCGCGCCACTACACCGTGGGCGCCAAGAGCCGGATCTCCGACGTCTGGACGGTCGGCCCCGAGGGCTACGACCTGCGGGTGCACGGCCCCAACGGCGCACTCTGGCACCTGCGCGGGGACGCAGCCTCGGCGTACGAGATCTCGCTCTCCGAGGAGCAGAACGGCAAGGTGCTGGAGGTGGACGTGATCAACCGCTCGCGCACCGCCCAGACCTTCCTGGTCGGCGACCTCGCCTACGGCGACGGACTGCGCGAGGTGCGGGTCGCGGCCGGGGACGACAAGACCGTCAACGTGAAGGTCGGACCGGAGGGCTGGTACGACGTCGCGGTGGGCGTCCGCGGCGAGCTCGGCTTCCGCCGCCGGATCGCCGGGCGCTTCCCGTGGGACGGCGACCACCTGGTGACCGACCCGGCGATGGGCCTCGCCGACCCGCTCGCCCTGGACGTCACGCTCAAGGCCGCGTCCACCACCATCGACGAGGCGATCCTGCTGCCCGGCCGCCCGGCCCGGGTCACCGCCCGGTTCACCGCCACCGCCGCACTGACCGCGATCGAGGCGCAGCCGACCGTACCGGCCGGCTGGACGATCACCGCCGTCACCCCGCCGCCCGCCTCGCTCGCCGCCGGCGCCACCGTCACCGCCGAGTGGGAGGTCACCCCGCCCGCCGTGCTGCCGGACGGCGCCACCCACCGGATTCTGGTCACCGCCCGCGCGCTCGCCGGTGACCGCTTCGCCCTCGCCGACGGCGAGATCGGGGCCCGCACCGCCCCGGTGATGGCCGGTCACCTGCTGGGCGAGGACTTCGAGTCGCTGGCCGGGGCCCTCCAGCCGATCGGCGGCGTCCTCGGCTGGACGCCGCAGGCCCCGCAGGGCTGGTCGGTGGTCAACGCCCCCGGCATGCCGCAGGGCACCGCCCGCCTCCAGGGCTGGACCTTCCACACCAAGCGGGCCTGGTCCACCCCGGCCGGGCAGGACCGCGGCAACTTCAGCCGGGGCCTGGGCATCCTCGCGGTCGCCGACCCGGACGACTGGGACGACACCGGCGCGCCGTCGGGCAAGGGCAAGTTCGACTCCACCCTGGTCTCGCCCGCCGTCCAGCTCCCGGACGGCGCGGGCACGCTGTACCTCGGCTTCGACTCGCACTACCGCCAGGAGGCTCCGCAGAAGGCGTCCGTCACCGCCGTCTTCGACAACGGCACCGAGACCCGTCTGGTCTTCTACAGCATCGACGCGACCGGCAACGACAACGCCGGCAAGGACGTCCAGAACACCTTCGTCACCAAGCAGTTCGCCGTTCCGGTGGGCGCCCGTGCGGTGACCCTGAAGTTCCGGATGTACGACGCGGGCAACAACTGGTTCTGGGCGGTGGACCACATCCGCCTCGACACCAAGCCGATCACCGGCTGACCCCGGCAGGGTCCTCCCACGGCCCGCGCACCCCGTCCGGGGCGCGCGGGCCGTGTGGCAGGCGTCGTACGTTCGTGGCGGTCCGGTCGGGGGGCTGTGCCGTCGGGGGGTGTCCGGTCGGGGCGGGGGCCTCAGAAGGACATCAGGCCGCCCCGGTAGGAGATGGCGACGGCCTGGGCCCGGTCACGCGCGTCGAGCTTGGCCAGGACACGTTTCATATGGGTCTTCACGGTGGACTCCGCGAGGACGAGCAGGCCGGCGATCTCCGCGTTGGAGCGTCCCTCGGCGGCCAGTCGCAGGACCTGCCGTTCCCGGGCGGTCAGCTGGCCCAGGCGAGGGTCCTCCGGCTCGGCGGCCGATCGGCCCGGGGCCCGGTCGACGACCCGGGCGACCAGGCTGCGGGTGACGGCCGGGTCGAGCAGGACCTCTCCGGCGGCGAGCGCCTGCACGGCGTCGATGAGGCGCTCGGGGGAGGTGCGCTTGAGCAGGAAGCCGTCCGCGCCGGCCCGGAGGGCGCCCCACACGTAGTCGTCGTGGTGAAAGACGGTCAGGACCAGGACCCGGGTGGGCAGACCCGCCGCCACGATCCTTCGGGTCGCCTCGATACCGTCGATCCCGGGCATCCGGACGTCCATCAGGACGACGTCGGGGGTGAGACCGCGGCACAGCTCGACCGCCTGCAGGCCGTCGGCGGCCTGGCCGACCACCTCGATGCCGTCGGCCGTGCTGAGCACCAGGGCGACCCCGGCCCGCAGCAGGGCGTCGTCGTCGGCGACCACCACCCGGACGACAGCGGGCCCGGGGCGTGTGGGGTCGGGGCGTGTGGGATCGGGTTGCGCAGGGATCGGCGTGGTCGGCGAGGCCGTGGTGGGCCGCCCGTTCGGCGGCGGGGGGAGGATCACGGGATCGGCAGGGCGGCGTGCAGCCGGAATCCGCCCTGCTCGCCCCGCTCGTGCTCCACCCGGCCGCCCAGCATCGAGACCCGCTCGGCGATGCCGAGCAGCCCCCGCCCAGGGGAGTACCCGGCGGCGGCGCCGCGCCCGTCGTCACTGACCTCGATGTCGAGGATGTCGCCGAGCCGGCGGACGGTGACCTCGGCGGAGCGGGCCCGGGCGTGCTTCACCGTGTTGGTCAGCGCCTCCTGCACGATCCGGTAGGCCGAGACGTCGAGGCTGCGCGGCAGCCCGCTCGCGCCGGGGTCGATGCTGACGCTCACCCGGATCCCGGCCTGGCCGATCCGGTCGGTCAGCCGGGGCAGGTCCGCCAGACCGGGTTGGAGGGCCGGCTCGTCCGGTGGCCCGCCCGCCACGTCCGGGCCGCGGCGGAGCAGGCCGAGCACCCGGTCCAGTTCGTCGAGCGCCTCCCGGCCGGTGTGCTCCAGCTCCGCCAGCACCTCGCGGGTGCGCTGCGGGTCACGGTCGAGCAGCCGCCGGGCCGCGCCCGCCTGGACGAGCATCACGTTGACGGTGTGGCCGACCAGATCGTGCAGCTCCCGCGCCATCCGGGTGCGCTCCTCCGTGACCGCCTCGCGCCGCAGCAGCAGCCGGGCGGTGTCCCGCTCCTCCAGCCGCCGCGCGGTGCCGTAGCCGATGGCCCAGCCGAGCAGCCAGACGAACAGCACCCCGACGGGTATCGCGGGGTAGGTGCCGCCGCCTCCCGGACCGGTGAAGTAGGCGGCCATGGTGACCAGTGCCACGAACGGTCCGAGCCGCGCCCGGTCGCGCGACGCGTGGAGCCCGAGGGAGTAGAGGCCGATCAGATTGGCGTAGGGCGAGACGGCGCTGCCCAGCCCGAGCAGTGCCTCCGCCGCCATCGCGGCCGACCCGACCAGGTAGGAGGCCAGCGGCGCCGTCCGGCGGGCGGCGAGCGCGCCGGCGACGGCCACGCTCAGGGCGACGGCCGGGACCAGCCGCCCGCCGAGCTCCGCCGCCGCGCCGGCGCGCTCTACGAGCATCGCGCAGAGGAACGCCGCAGCGAGGGCGAGGTCGACGAGGCGGATCACAGCCGGGGCCGGTCGGTTCATCGCAGTCCTGGTGGTCTCGGTGATGGGTGGTCGGGGGTTGGTGTCTGTGGTCTGTGGTCTGTGGTCTGTGGTCTGTGGTCGCGGTGGTCGGTGGGCCGGTGGCACGGGAAGGGCAGGGCGCGAAGCCACGGGAACGCTAACGAAACCGTCGAGCCGCGCGCATCGCCCTGCTGGGGTATTCCGTGCTGCTCCCACCGGAGTAGCCCGCGCCCGATGGGAAGTAGCGACCACCCCGGCGGGGGTGGTCGCACCGCCCCGGCGGGGGGACGCGACCGGGCGCGTCCGGTCCGTAGCTTTCCCGGCATGAACCCACCTGCCATACCGGCCAGCTGCCGCGGCGACGGCGCCCGGACGCCCCGATGACGGCGCCCCGCCGACTCCGCCGGGCCGGCTGGGCCGTGACGACCGCTCTGGCCGCCGCGACGGCCCTGCTCGGTGCCCGATACTTCACGCTCGACCCGGACACCTTCCTCCCGGAGCAACGCGCCGTCTACCTCGCCCACCTGACCCCGCTCCTGTTCCATGTCGGCGGCGGCGTCCTGGCGCTGCTGCTCGGACCGTGGCAGTTCCTCCCTGGCCTGCGCACCCGCCGCCCGGCCGTGCACCGGTTCGTCGGGCGGGCCTACCTGGTGAGCGCGCTGGCGGCCGGCATCGGCGGCCTGCTGCTGGCACCGCGGGCGCTGGTCGCGCCGATCGCCCCGATCGGCTTCGCGCTGCTGGCCGTCCTGCTCCTGGCGACCTCCACGGCCGCGTACGCCACCGCCCGGCGCCGCGAGTTCGCCCGTCACCGGATCTGGACGACCCGCTCGTACGCCCTGATCCTGGCGGCCGTCACCCTCCGGCTCTGGCTGGTGGCCTTCGGGGCGCTCGGCGTCTCCTTCGAGCAGGCCTATGCCAGCGCGGCCTGGACGTCCTGGCTGATCAACCTGCTCGTCGCCGAACTCGTGGTCGCCGGTGCAGGAGTGACGGTCGCGCGCGCGGAGGTCCGGCAGGGCTCCTCCACCGGACGTGTCGACCCCGGTGGAGGTGACGCGTCGTAGAGGATGAGGCCGCGCGGCGGCGTCCGGCCGGGAACGGTCGGTGAGCGGCTCGGCCGAGCGGCGACCGGGGCGGCGGCGTCCGGTCCGCCGGCCCGCCGCGCCGAGCCACCCGGTCGACCGCCGCCCCGACCCCCGCCCACCGACCCCGGGAGACCCGTGTCATGAACTCTCGTCTGCTGCGGCTGACCGGCGCCGCCACCGCCGTCTACGGCCTCACCGTCACCCGGTGGCCCGCCCTGCTGGCCGCCCCGTCCGGCCTGACCGCCGCCGATGGTTCGCTGCCCCGCGCCACCGCCGTCTGCCTGCGCCCGCTCGCCTTCCGCGACGCCGCCTGCGGCCTGGCGATGGTGTTCGCGCCCGACGAGTCCGCGCTGCGGGCGGCGACGCTGCTGCGGATCGCCTCCGACCTGGGCGACGCCGCGCTGCTGGCCACCGCGCTGCCGGAGCGCCGCCACCGGGTGATGGCGGTGGCCGTCTCCGTCGGCTGGGGTGCGCTGTCGGTGGCGGGGCTGCTCGGGGTCCGTCGGAAGCCGCCGGGCGACCAGGCCTCTTGACTGTCAAGTCTCTCGATGATCGAGAGATATGATCCGGCTGTCCGTCACCCGCCCCTGCCCGAAGGGCGCTCCGCGATGCGCACCGGTCCAGCCGCTCCCCGCCCCACCTCCCGGCGCCGAACCAGACTGCTGGTCCCGCTGGCCCTGCTGGTCGTCTGGCTCGGCCTGGGCGGCGCCTTCGGCTCCTACGCCGGGAAGCTCTCCGAGGTGGCGACCAACGACCGGGCCGCCTTCCTGCCCCGCAGCGCCGAGTCGACCGAGGTGGCGCGCCTCGGGGAGGCCTTCCGGACGGCCGGCGCGGTGCCGGTGATCGTGGTCTGGGAGAGTCGCACCGAAGCGGTCGACGACGCCCAGCGCGCCGCCGCCACCCGGGCCCTGCAAGCGGCCGCCGCCGTCCCCGGCGCCACCGGGCGGGTGTCGCCCGCCGTGCCGGCCGAGGACGGCCGCGCCCTGCAGGGCGTCGTCCAGCTCCGCGCCGACCTCGGGCGGCAGACCGGTGACAGCGTCCGGGCCGTCCGCGAACTCGCCGACCGGGTGCCGGACACCACCGTCGGCCTGGCCGGCCCGGCGGCGATCGCGGCCGACCTCGGCGGCGCCTTCGCCGGCATCGACGGACTGCTGCTCGGCGTCGCCCTCGGCGTGGTGCTGCTGATCCTGCTCGCCGTCTACCGCAGCCTGCTGCTGCCGTTGCTGGTGATCCTCGGCGCGGTGTTCGCCCTCGGGATCTCCTGCGCGCTGGTCTACCTGCTCGCCGGGCACGGCCTGGTCCGGGTGGACGGCCAGGTGCAGGGCCTGCTGTCGATCCTGGTGATCGGCGCGGCCACCGACTACGGACTGCTGCTCTCCGCCCGCTTCCGCGAGGAACTGCACCTGCACGGCGACCGGTTCGCGGCGATGCGCACCGCCTGGCGGCACTCCGTCGAGCCGATCGCCGCCTCCGGGACGACGGTCGCGCTCGGGCTGCTCGTCCTGCTGCTCTCCGACCTCACCAACAACCGGGCGCTCGGCCCGGTCGGCGCGATCGGGATCGGTTGCGCGGTGCTCTCCGCGCTGACCTTCCTGCCGGCCGCACTCGTCCTGCTCGGCCGCGCCGCCTACTGGCCGGCCCGACCGGCAGCCGACGGGCGGGCCCCGGTGAACGCCGTCTGGCAGCGGGTGGCCGCGCTGGTCGGACGCCGACCGCGCACCACCTGGGCGGCGAGCCTGGCCGTGCTCGCCGCGCTGGCCGCCTTCGCGCCGACGCTGGACTCCGGCGGCGTCCCGCAGAGCGAACTCTTCATCAAGGCCCAGCCCTCGGCGGCCGGGCAGGCCCTGCTCTCGAAGCACTTCCCCGGCGGCGCCGGCAACCCGGCCGTGGTGATCGCCGCCGCCGGGCGGGCCGAGGCGGTCGCCACCGCGGCGGCCGTCCCCGGGGTGGCCGGCGTCCGCCCGTACACCGGAGGTGCGCCCGGCGGCGCGCCCGAGACGGTGGACGGGCGGGTCCGGCTGGACGTCACGCTCGCCGACCCGGCCGACGGCGACGCGGCCATCGCCACCGTCCGGCGCCTGCGGCAGGCGGTGCACGCGGTGCCGGGCGGGGACGCGCTGGTCGGCGGGTACACCGCACAGCAGTACGACACCCGGATCACGGCGGAGCGCGACCGGGCGCTGATCATGCCGGTCGTCCTGCTCTGCATCCTCGCCGTGCTCGTGCTGCTGCTGCGCTCGCTGGTGGCCCCCGTGCTGCTCGTCGCCACCGTCGCGCTCTCCTACCTGGCGACGCTCGGCGTCAGCGCGGTCGTGTTCGAGCACGTCTTCGGCTTCACCGCCGTCGACCCCTCCGTGCCGCTGTACGGGTACGTGTTCCTGGTCGCGCTGGGCGTGGACTACAACATCTTCCTGATGACCAGGGTCCGGGAGGAGGCACTGCGGGTCGGCACCCGGGAGGGGGTGCTGCGCGGGCTGACGGCCACCGGTGGGGTGATCACCTCGGCGGGGGTGGTGCTGGCCGCGACCTTCGCCGCGCTCGGCGTGATCCCGTTGGCCTTCCTCGCCCAGATCGCCTTCATCGTCGCCTTCGGCGTGCTGCTGGACACCCTGCTGGTGCGCTCGCTGCTGGTGCCCGCGCTGGTCCGGGACCTCGGGGAGCGGGTCTGGTGGCCGGCCCGGCCGGGCCGGGTGGCGCCCGGTGCGGCGGTGCCCGAGCCGGTCGGCGAGCCCGTCTGACGGCGCCCGGCCGGCGAAAGACGGCCCCGCGACGGGGGTGAGAGGCAGGGCTGGGAGGCAGGGCCCGGGGGCAGGGCGGGCCGGCGGTGCGAGCTGACAGCATGGCCCCATGGATGCAGTGGACCTTGGCCAACTCGTCGTGCGTCGTGCCAGGGAGTCGGAGGCGGACGCGCTGGTCGGTATCGACTCCGTGGCAACGGCAGGCGACGGGGAACGAGCGGCGAGTATCCGGAGGTGGTGTCGGCAGGGCCTGGTGGTCGTGGCGGAGGGTGCGCCCGGCCTGCTCGGGTACTGCGTGGTCGAGTACACGTTCTTCGAACAGGGCTTCGTCACGATGCTGATGGTCGCCCCGTCCGCTCGCGGCAGCGGCGTCGGCCGTCGGTTGCTGGACGCCGTGGCGGCCTCCTGTGAGACTCCGAAGCCGTTCACCTCGACCAACGTCTCCAACCAGCCGGTGCAGCGGCTGCTGCACCGAGCCGGGTGGCGGCCGGTCGGCCTCCTCCACGGCCTTGACGAGGGTGACCCCGAACTGTTCTACCTCTGCCCGACGCAGACCGGGACGATCCGGTGTGATGCCGAGCGGCCGTGAGGGGCCGGGGGCCGGGCCGAAGCGCGGTACGACGGCGCCGGCCTCGGTCGTGAACGGAGTCGTTAGGCTGAACGGGTAGCAGTGAACGCCGTACGCGACCGGAGCGGATGACCTTGTCGGAGCAGGACCCGAGCACGCCCCCGCCCGCCCCGGCACCGTCCGACGCTCGGTCAGCCCCGGTACCCGAGTCCCCGGCCGCCCCGGCCGCGCCTGCGCCGTCCGACACCCCGGGGCTCGGGCGGCTGCTGCAGGACCTCGCCTCCGAGATGAACCTGCTCGGGCACGGTTTCGCCGCCGCCAGCGGTCTGCACGCCACCGACGTCCAGGCGCTGCTCGCCGTGATGCGGGCGGCGCCCGACCGGGCCGGCGGCCAGGGCGGGATCACCCCCGGCCGGCTCGGCGAGGAGCTGGCTCTCACCTCGGGAGCGGTGACCGCCGTGCTGGACCGGCTGGAGCGCGCCGGGCACGTCCGTCGTACCCGGGACGCCGCCGACCGCCGCCAGGTGCTGGTGCGCTACCTGCCGGGTGCCGGGCGGATGGCCGCCGAGTGGTTCGCGCCGGTGGCCCGGCGCACCGAGGCGGTGCGCGGTGAGTTCACCCCGGCGGAGCTGGCGGCGGTGGCCCGCTTCCTCGGTCGGATGACCGGTGAGCTGGAGGACCTGCGCCACTCGCGCTGATCCGCACCGCCGGTCCGGGCCCGGCCGCCCGGGCCGGAGCGCGTCGCCCCGGCCGTCGCCCTGACCCTCGCCCCGGCGGTCAGCCCGACCGGCGGGCGATCAGGGCCGCCAGGCCGTCCAGGATGCGCTCCAGACCGAACTCCAGCGCCTGGTCGCGGCCGTCCTGCGCGGTCATCGCCGCGGCGAGTGCCGGGAAGCGGTCGGCGTGCTCCTGGACCAGCCCACCGAGGAGGGCGAGCAGCTCCGACTCCGGCGCGCGGCCCGGCCCGGCCGCTCGGGCCTGCTCGGTGATGCTGCGGACATGGCCGGCCAGCAGGACGGCGGAGTCCATCCGCTCCGGCCCGGTCAGCCCGGTGCCGTCCAGGGCGGCCACCACCCGTTCCAGCCAGCCGAGTTCCTTCGGGCCCAGGATCCGGGGGCCGACGGTGGCGTCCGGCAGCCAGGGGTGTGCGCCGAAGGTGGCGGCCAACTGGCATGCCAGAGCGTGGAGTTCGGTGCGCCAGACGGGTGGTTGGTCCTCCTCGGCGCGGGTGGCCGGCGCGGCCCGGGTCGGTTCGTCGATCGCCGTCTCCACCATCAGGGCGACGAGTTCGGCCTTGCCCGGCACATAGCGGTAGAGCGACATCTTGGTGTAGTCGAGCAGCCCGGCCACCCGCTGCATGGAGACGGCGCCGAGCCCCTCCGCGTCCGCGATCTCGATGCCGGCCCGGGCGATCCGCTCCAGGCTGAGCGCGGGCTTGGGCCCCCGGGTCGGCTTCTGGTGCGGGCCCCAGAGCAGTCGTGCCGTGTCGCCCGCTCCGCCGCCGGATGTGCTGCTCAAGCCCCGCTCCCGTCCCGATCTCCGCCGGCGCCCTTGCCGAACCGGCCCAACTGTGTCTACCGTACACAGCAATGAACAGTGTCCGCCAGACACAGTTTTTGGATCTCCTGGACGGAGTGGTTCCCATGGGTGCGAAGGTTCTCATCTCGGGCGCGAGCATCGCCGGCCCCGCCTTGGCGTACTGGCTGGGGCGGTACGGCTTCGAGCCCACCGTCGTCGAGCTGGCCCCGGCTCTGCGCGGCGGCGGCCAGGCCGTCGACTTCCGCGGCGACACCCATCTGACCGTGCTGGAACGGATGGGCCTGCTCGACGAGTTGCGCCGGCTCGACACCGGCGGCAGCCCGATGGGCTTCGTCGACCGGCGCGGTCGCCGACTGCTCGACCTGCCGGCCGACTTCGCCGGTGGCGACGTCGAGGTGCCGCGCGGCGAGCTGGCCCGACTGCTCCACCGGCACAGCCTGCCGTCCACCGCGTACGTCTTCGGCGACTCGGTCACCGCGCTGGAGGAGACGCCGACCGGTGTCCGGGTGGAGTTCCGGCACGGCGCCCCGCGCGAGTTCGACCTGGTGATCGGCGCGGACGGACTGCACTCCACCGTCCGCCGGCTCGCCTTCGGCCCCGAGCAGCGCTACGTCCGCCACCTCGGTTACTACGCCGCGACCTGGCAGTTGCCCAACTACCTGGACCTGCCGCCAGGTTCGGTCGGCCTCAATGTACCGGGCCGGCTCGCCGCCGTCGGTGCGGACCACCGGGACCCGTCCAGGGCGGGCGCCTTCCTCCTCTTCGCCGCGCCCGAACTGCGCTACGACCGGCACGACCAGGACCAGCAGAAGGCGCTGATCACGGACGCCTTCGCCGACCTCGGCTGGGAGGTGCCGCGACTGCTGCAGAGCCTGCGCGAAGCCCCGGAGCTGTACTTCGACTCGATCAGCCGGGCGGACGTCCCCGCCTGGTCCACCGGCCGGATCGCCCTGGTCGGGGACGCCGCCTGCGGGGCCACCATCGGCGGCATGGGCACCGGCACCGCGGTGGTGGCCGCGTACGTCCTGGCCGGCGAACTCGCCCGTGCCCGGGGCGACCACCGCACCGCCTTCACCCGGTACGAGAACGCCGTGCGCGGCTACGCCGAGGGCTGCCAGAAGGGCGGCGACCGGACCGGGCCGTTCCTGGCCCCGGGCACGGCGACCGGACTCCGGCTGCGCAACGGGCTGTTGGGCCGGCGGTGGATCATGAACCGGATGCTGGCGATGGGCAGGCAGGTCGGCAGCACCATCACGCTGCCCGACTACCAGACCGAGCTCGCCGCCCGCTGAGCCTCGGCGGCCCCGTCGTGCGAGGTGGCGGACGGGTCGGCCGACGGCGCGTGCCTCGATCGCGCGGCGTGCCCCATCCGATAGCCGATCCCGCGCACGGTGATGATCCAGCGGCTGCTTCCGAGCTTCGCCCGCAGGGTGCTCACATGCGTGTCGATGGTGCGGCTGGCCTGCCCCCAGTCGCTCCCCCACACCTTCGCCATCAACTCCTTGCGCGACACCACGGTCTCGGAGTTGGCGGCGAGCACGTAGAGCAGCTCGAACTCCTTCGACGTCACATCGATCAACCGGTCCCGCAGGCGCACCTCGCGGGTCCGCGGATCGATGTGCAGCGGGAGCAGCGAGATGGCCTCGGGAGTCGCCGGCCCGGGACGGCGGGAGGAGCGGCGGAGCACCGCGTCGATGCGCGCCCCCATCTCCCGGAAGCCCCAGGTCTGCGCGACACAGTCGTCGGCCCCCGCCTTCAGCGCGAGCACCCGCTCCAGCTCGTCGTCGCGGCGGGTGAAGGCGATCAGCGGGACATCGCTCTCGGTCCGCAGGCTCCGGCACACCTCGATGCCGTCGACATCGGGCAGTTCCAGCGAGAGCAGCACCAGATCGGCCTCGCGGTACGTGCGCAGGGCCTGTGCCCCCGTGCCGACGCTGCGGGCCAGGAACCCCTGCCGGCGCAGATCGCGCACCATCGACTCGGCCGAGGTGATCTCCCGTTCCACCACGAGTACGTTTCTCATTCCGAGCTCCTCCTCCGGACGCCACGCCCCTCCGTACCCACCCCCGTTCGCCCCCCGAGTCGCTGCCCGGGCGCCGTTCGAATGTCAAAGTACCGCTTCGAACGAAAAGGTCACGAGATAGAGCCGGTCGGCCGGATTCCTGCTCCGACCTGCGAAGACATCCTCCGGAAACGCTCTCGCCACGGATCCCGCCGGGCCGCCCGGCCGGGCGGCACCGCATGCTCCGGAGGGCGCCCCCAGGCCTTCTTCCGCTGGTCAGAGGGCTGTTGGGGCGGGTGGCGGTGCGGCCGGGGGCAGGTCCGGGCGGGGCGGCCCGGCGCACGTGTCAACAACTCGTGAAATCTGCCACGGCGTTCGGATTCTGACGGCGTGACACGGGGTCAGGGGGCGGGCGGAGAACGGTCGGCGGGCGGGGGGAGAACGGCGGGAGGCCACCGAAGGCCCGGGGGACGGGTTGCCTTCGGTGGCCGTTCAAGGGGGGTGGACCGGGCGGCGGGGTGGAGACCCCGCCCCGCCCCGAGTCGCCCTAGGCGGTCGGGCGCTTGGCGGGGAAGCCGTGGCCGCGGGCGACCAGGACCACCACGAGCACCGGCAGCAGGAGCAGCAGCACCGTCCAGGGGAAGGAGTCGCTGCCGCTCACATCGAGCAGGACGCCGCCGATGATGCCGCCGGCGGCCATCGCGACGTTCCACAGCGTCACGAGCATCGTCTGGGCCGCGTCGGCCTGGTCGCCGCCCGCGTCGGCCACCGCCGTCTGCAGCAGGGTCGGAATGCCGCCCCAGCCCAGGCCCCACAGGGCGGACGCGACGTACACCAGGGCCGTGTTGTCGGCGAGCACCGCGAGCAGCAGCGCCGCCACGGCGACGAGCAGCGTGCTGGCGACGGTGAGCGAACGCAGCTTGGCGTGGATCTGCGAGCCGACGATCCAGATGCTCGCGAGCGAGGCACCGCCGAACACGAGCAGGACCAGGTCGGTGCTGCCGCCCAGCCCGTGGTCGTCGAGGAAGGTGGCGATGTAGGCGTACAGCACGGTGTGCGCGAGGACGAAGACCAGCGTCACGAACAGCACCGGCGTCACGCCGGGCACGCTCAGCGCCCGCAGCATCTTCGGCCGCTCGCCCGCCTGCTGGCCCGGGTAGTCCGGCACGGTCGCGGAGATCCACAGCAGCAGCAGGACGGTCAGCCCGGTCATCGCGAAGAACGGCACCCGCCAGTCGGTCTGGGTGCCCAGGAAGGTACCGGCCGGCACACCGAGGGAGAGCGCGACCGGGATGCCGGCCATGGCGATGGCGATCGCCTTGCCCTGGAGCGCGACGGGAGCCATCCGCCGTGCGTAGCCCGCGAGCAGGGCCCAGGCCAGACCGGCGGCGACACCCGCGACGAACCGCGCGACCATCGTCAGCCCGTAGGCCGAGGACACCGCGGTGACGGTGTTGGCCACGGCGAAGCCCGCCATCGCGGTCAGGAGCAGGCGCTTGCGCCGCCAGCCGGCGGTGGCCGAGGCCAGCGGGATCGCGGTCAGGGCGGTGCCGATCGCGTAGATCGTGACCGTCTGGCCGGTCGCGGACTCGCTCACCCGCAGGTCCGAGCTCATCGAGGGCAGCAGACCGGCGGGCAGGGTCTCGGTGAGGCTGGTGATGAAGACGGCGGTGGCGAGGGCGATCAGGGCGAGCAGAGGAAGCTTCTGCGGCTCCTCGCCACCCGCCGCCGCGGGTGGCGAGGAGCGGGTCTCCGAGCCGGGAGCGTCGGTGATGTCGGGTGAGGTGCTCATGGGGTGTGCTCCGGGTGTTCCAGGGGAAGGGACGGGTGGTGCGAAGGGGCGGCCGGAGTTCCGTCCGGGGGTCGGCCGGGCCGGTGGGCCGGGTCCGCCGCCCGACCGGGTACCGGCCGACGGCGAGACGGCCGGTACCCGGTCGAAGACGCCGACGACGAGTCGGCCGGACAGGACCTACTAGGCGTGGCCCAGGCCGCCGTCGACGGGGAGCCGGGCGCCGGTCGTGAACGTCGCCTCGGTGGCCAGGAAGAGCGCGGCGCGGGCGACCTCCTCGGCGGAGCCGAGCCGGCCGAGCGGTGGCAGCGGGGCGGCACCCGCGGGCGCCGCCTCGATACAGCCGGGGGCCACCGCGTTGACGCGGATGCCGCGCGAGACCAGTTCGGCGGCGAGCGTGCGCACGGCGGCGGAGGACGGAGCCGGGGCGGTGAGCACCACCGCACCGCCGTCCCTGAGGTACGGCAGCAGCGGGCGGACGCCGGCCACGGCGTCGGCGAACAGCAGGTCGGTGTCGTCGATGCCGGTACCGCCGTCCTCGGCGCTCTCGACGACGGTGGCGGTGGAGCCCAGCTCGGCCCTGGCCCGGGCGCGTTCCTCGGCGGTCCGGGCGGCCAGCAGGACCAGCGCCCCGCCCTCCACCAGCCGTTTGGCGATGGCCAGGCCGATGTCGGTGTCCTGGCCGAGGACGACGGCCCTGCGGCCCGCGTACCTGGTCATCCCGGTTCACTCCTTCCACCGCTCGGCGACTCGCTGGTCCGACAGTGCCCGAGGGTGCTTGCGGAACGCTGCGGATCCGCTGACGGTCCGCTGAGGGTCGGCTGACGGCCCGTCGAAGATCCCCCGGGTCGGGCCGGCGCCCCCGGGGCGCGGTACGGTGGCCGACATGCGGTTTGGGGTACTGGGACCACTCGTGGTGTGGGGCGACGACGGCGAGGAGATCACCGTCCCCGAGGTCAAGGTCCGGGGGCTCCTCGCGGACCTGCTGGCCCACGGCGGCGGCCCGGTCTCCGTCGACCGCCTGATCCACGACCTGTGGGGCGACGAACCTCCCGGGAAGCCCGAGGGCGCGCTCCAGGGCAAGGTCTCCCAGCTGCGCCGGGTGCTCGGTCGGGACCGCGTGGTGCGCCAGGCCGCGGGCTACCGTCTGCGGCTGGACCGCGGTGCGCACGAGGTGGACGCCGACCGCTTCGGCGCCCTGGTGGCCGAGGCCGGCACCGTCCGCGACCCGCGCGCCCGGGCGGCGCTCCTCACCGAGGCGCTCGGCCTGTGGCGGGGGCCGGCGTACGCGGACTTCGCCGACGAGGAGTTCGTTCGCGCGGCGGCGTGCCGTCTCGCCGAGCAGCGGCTCTCCGTCCTGGAGGAGCAGGTCGAGGCGAGGCTGCTCGCCGGTGACCGCACGCTCCTCGCCGGCGAACTCGCCGACCTCGTCGCCCGGCACCCGCTGCGCGAGCGGCTGCGCGCCGTCCAGATGCGCGCGCTCTACCTCGCGGGCCGCCAGAGCGAGGCCCTCGCCAGCTACGAGGACCTCCGCTCCCGGCTCGCCGAGGACCTGGGCGTCGACCCCGCTCCCGCCCTGACCGCCCTCCACCGGGCCGTCCTGAGTCAGGACCCCGGCCTGGGCGACGGCCTCGTCGCCCCGCCGTCCCGGACGGCGCCCGCCGAGCGCGCGCAGCCCGCGGAGCTCGTGCGTCCCGCCGAGCCCCGGCAGCCCCTGCTCCCCGTAGGGCCCGAGTGCGTGGAGCCCGCCGATCCGCGCGTCGCGTCGCCCTCCGCCGGCGCCGTGGACGGCGTGGCGCCGGCCCCGCCCGTCGGCGAACAGTCGAACCTGCCGGTGCCGCTGACCCGCCTCATCGGGCGCGAGCAGGCCGTCACCCGGGTGTTCGGACTGCTGGACGAGACCCGCCTGGTGACACTCGCCGGCGCCGGCGGCGTCGGCAAGACGCGGCTGGCCGTCGCGGCGGCGGCGGCGGTCGCGGAGCGGGGCCCGGCCGGCGAATGGCCCGACGGGATCTGGCTGGTGGAGTTCGCCGGGGTCCGCGGCGGCACCGCCGCCGACCTGGCCCAGGTCGTCGCCACCACGCTCGGCATCCGGGACGACGCCCCCGCCGCGCCCCCGCGCACGGGCGGCGGGGCGGGCGCCGCCTCGCCGGCCCACCGGCTCGCCGCGGCGCTGCGGGACCGCCGCACCCTGCTGGTCCTGGACAACTGCGAGCACGTCGTCGACGCGGCGGCGGAGCTCGCCGGGCTGCTGCTGCGGACCGCGTCCGGCCTGCGGGTCCTGGCCACCAGCCAGGAGCCGCTGGGCCTGACGGGCGAGGCCGTGTTCCTGGTCGAGCCGCTGCGCACCGACGACGCCGTGCGACTGTTCAGCGAGCGCGCCGCCGCCCACGACCCCGGCTTCCCCCGCGACCCGGACCGGGGCGACCTCGCCGACCGCGAGGCCGTCGCCGAGATCTGCCGCCGGCTCGACGGCATCCCGCTCGCCCTGGAACTCGCCGCCACCCGTGTCCGCACGCTGGGGGTCAGGGAGCTGGCGGCCCGGCTCGGCGACCGGTTCCGCCTGCTGAGCTCCCGCCGGCGCGGCGCGCCCGCCCGCCAACAGACCCTGCGCGCCGTGATCGACTGGAGCTGGGAGCTGCTCAGCGCACCCGAACGCATCGTGCTGCGCCGCCTGGCGGTGCACAGCGACGGCTGCGACCTGGACGCCGCGGAGGCCACCTGCGCGGGCGACGGCGTGAGCCGCGACGAGGTCCTCGACCTGGTGACGCGGCTGGTCGACCGCTCCCTCGTGGTCGTCGTGGACCTGCCCACCGGGCGGCGCTACCGCCTCCTGGAGTCCGTCGCCGCCTACGCCACCGAACGCCTGCACGAGATGGCGGATCTCGCCGCCGTGCGCGGCCGGCATCTGCGCTACTACCTCGCCCTCGCCGAACGCGCCGAGCCCCGGCTGCGGGGCGCGGGCCAGCGGGCGTGGCTCACCCGGCTGGACGCCGAGGCGGGCAACCTGCGGGCGGCCCTCGACGAGGCGGTGCGCCGGACGCCGGAGGGCGACGGCGACGAAGCGGTCCGCCTCGCCACCGCCCTGGCCTGGTGGTGGCTGCTGCGCGGCCGGCTCACCGAGGGCCTCCGCAGCCTGGCCGCGGCGCTCGCCGCCGCGCCCCGACCCACCTCCGAACTCGCGCTCCTGCACGGCGCGTTCGCGCTCCTCACCGGAGACCGCGCGGAGGCGCACGCGCTGGCCTGCACCGTCGCGTCCGCCGGTGCCGTGCCCGATCCGGTGCGCCGCGCCCGGGCCCTCTGGCTCTGCGCCTACGGCCTGTTCAGCGCGGGCGAGGCCGCCGAGGGCGAGGCGCTGAACGCGCGTGCCCTCGCCGTCTTCGCCGAGGAGGGCGAGCAGTGGGGCACGGCCGCCGCGCTCGGTCTGCGGGCCACCCTCGCACTGGTCCGCGGCGACCTCGCCGGACTCGGCCGCGACGGTCTGCGCAGCGCCGCGCTCTTTCGTGAACTGGGCGACGGCTGGGGCGAGTTGCAGACCGTATCGCCGCTCGCCGCGCTGGCGGAGATCAAGGGGGAGTACGCGGACGCGGCCCGCCGCCAGCGCGAAGGGCTGCACATCGCCAGGGAGTTGGGGCTGGAGGCCGAGGTGTCGGCCCGGCTGTCCGGGCTCGGCCGGCTCGCCCTGCTGGCCCACGACTGGGAGCGGGGCCGCGACCTGCACGAGCAGGCCCGCCGGATCGCGGCCGAACAGGGCTACAAGTACGGGGAGATCCACTCCGAGATGGGTCTGGCACTCGGCGCGCGCCGCTCCGGCGACCTGGCCGCCGCCGAGGCGCACCTGCTGCACATTCGCGACGGCTACGCCGAGGTGTCCTCGGAGGCGGGCGACCACCTGCTCCTCGCGGAGCTCGGCTTCGTCGCCGAACTCCGGGGCGACGCCGAGCTGGCGGCCGACCGCCACCTGCGCGGTTGGGCGGTCGCCCGCTCCCTCGACGAGCCGCGCGCGCTGGCCCTCTCCCTGGAGGGCCTCGCGGGCGCGGCCGTGGTGGCCGGTCGGGGGCGCGCCGGGCGGACCGGCGCCGAGTGTGCGGCGCTGCTGCTCGGTGCGGCGGACGCGGCACGCCGCGGCGTGGGGGCGCCGCTGCCGCCGGCCGAGCGCGGTGACACGGACCGGATCGCGGCGGCGGCCCGGGCCGACCTGGGGCCGGCCGCCTTCGAGGAGGCGTTCGAGCTCGGCCGGCGGCTCACCGCGGCCCGGGCGCTGGGCCGCGCGGGCGAGGCCCTCGGCTGGCGGGCGACGGGCGACGACGGCGGGAGCCGGTGGTGAGCGGGCGGTGAGTCCGTGGTGAGCCGGTGGGGATGTTCGGGTGTGGCCGGGCGCCCGGACCGGGCAAGGGCGGGCGCCCGGCCTGCTCAGGCCCGCGCGTAGCGGTTCGCGGGTCGCTCCAGCCCCAGGTGCCCCCGCAGCGTGGTCGCCGTGTACGCGGTACGGAAGGCGCCGCGGCGCTGCAGCTCGGGCACCAGGGCGCGGGTGATGGCGTTGAGGTCGTGCGGCAGGGCCGCCGGCCGGAGCCGGAAGCCGTCCAGGCCGGCGGACCGCCAGTCGAGCAGCAGATCGGCCAGGTCGGCCGCCGTGCCGGTGAAGACGGCCGCGTCCGAGGCGAGCTCGGCCCCGGCCAGTTCGTCCAGGCGGGCCTTGCGGTCGGCGGCGGAGGCCGCGCTGTCGTCCAGCAGGACGATCAGGTCGGCGAACCGCCTCAGCGGCCGGGCCTCGATGTCGCGCCCGGTGGCGGTGACGGCCTCGTCGACCTGGGCGAGGATCCGCTCGACACCGGGGCGGTCGTGCGGGGTGACGAAGACGAGGTCGGAGGCGCGGGCCGCGAACTCGTACGGCGTCGAGGCGTGGGCCAGGCTCGCCACCAGCGGCTGGCCCTGCGGCGGGCGCGGGGTGATGGACGGCCCCCGGACGCTGAAGTGCGGGCCCTCGAAGTCGATGTGGTGCAGCTTGTCGCGGTCGATGAAGCGACCCGTCGCCGCGTCCCGGATCTCCGCGTCGTCCTCCCAGCTGTCCCAGAGCCTTCGGGCCACCTCCACGACGTCGGCGGCCTCCGCGAAGAGCGGGCGGAGCCGCTTGGCGATCAGCTCGGGGTCGCGGATGTCGTCGTCGGTGAGTTGCGGCGTGGTGCGGCGGCCGAAGTGGGCGGCGTCGGAGGCGCGGGAGGCGATCTGCGGCCGCCAGCCCGCCCGGCCCTTGGCGGCGTGGTCGAGGGTCGCGATGCCGATCGCGAGGTGGAACGGCTCGGTGTGGGTGACGTTGGTGGTCGGCACCAGGCCGATGTGCTCGGTCAGCGGCGCGAGCAGGGCGGCCAGCAGGACGGCGTCGATGCTGCCCCGGACCTGGTCGGCGCGGTCGTCGGGGCGGTGGAAGGGGGAGGACTGCAGACCGAGGCCGTCCTCCAGGGTGACGAAGTCGAGCAGACCGCGCTCGGCCTCGGCCACCAGGTCCGTCCAGTAGCCGGGCGAGAACAGCTCCGACGGCCGGGCGTCCGGGGCCCGCCAGGCGGCCGGGTGCCAGCCCGCACCGTCGAGGGCGACGGCCAGGTGCAGCGGGGAGTTCGACGGTGCGGCGGTCACGATGTCTCCTTCGGGGAGCCGAGGCCCAGGTGGTCGCGGAGCGTCGTCCCGGTGTAGTCCTCGCGGAACACGCCCTTCTCCTGCAGGATCGGAACCACCCGGTCCACGAAGTCGTCCAGGCCGTCGGGTGTCAGATGCGGGACGAGGATGAAGCCGTCGGCGGCCTCGCTCTGCACGAAGTGGTCGATGGTGTCGGCGACGGTGCGCGGGCTGCCGACGAAGTTCTGTCCGCCGTGGACTTCGATCATCAGCTGGCGGATGCTCAGGTTCCTTTCCTCGGCGATCTTGCGCCAGCGTCGCGCGGTCTCCTCGCGACCCTTGCGGAACACCGAATGCCCCTTCAGCAGGTGGGCGTCGGGCTCCGGCTCGACATCGGGTAGCGGCCCGTCCGGGTCGTACTCGGAGAGGTCCCGGCCCCACACGCCCTCCAGGTGGGCGATCGCGGTCTGCGGGCTCACCTGGGCGCGGGTGATCTCGTCGGCGTAGGCCGCGGCCTCCTCGTCCGTGTCGGCCACCACGGCGGTCGCGGTGGGGAGGATCTTCAAGTCCCCCGGGCTGCGGCCGTACTTGGCGAGCCGGTCCTTCACGTCCCGGTAGAAGGCGCGGGCCTCGTCGGGCCGGTTGTACTTGCTGAAGATGATCTCCGCGTCGGATGCGGCGAACTCCCGGCCCACGTCCGACTCGCCGGCCTGGATGATCACCGGGTGGCCCTGCGGACCGCGCGGGGTGGTGAACCGGCCCGCGATGTCGAAGTGCGTGCCCCGGTGGGTGAAGGTCCCGGCGCCGGGGCGCACGAACGCGCCGGCCGCCGCGTCGGCGCGCACGTCGTCCTCGGCCCAGCTGTCCCACAACTCGCGGGTGGTCTGCAGGAATTCGGCGGCCCGGGTGTAGCGGTCGGCCTCGGCGAGGAAGCCGCCGCGGCGGAAGTTCTCCCCGGTGAAGGCGTCATAGCTGGTGACCACGTTCCACGCCGCCCGCCCACCGCTGAGCAGGTCCAGGCTCGCCAGCCTGCGGGCCACCTCGTAGGGCTCGTTGAAGGTGGTGTTGAGGGTGGCGGCGAGTCCGAGCCGGTCGGTGACCGCGGCGAGGGCGGCGAGCACCGTCAGGTTGTCCGGGCGGCCCACCACGTCCAAGTCGTAGACGTGGCCCTTGTGTTCGCGAAGCCTCAAGCCCTCGGCCAGGAAGAAGAAGTCGAACTTGCCGCGTTCCGCCGTCCGTGCGAGCCGGATGAACGAGTCGATCGCGATCTGGCTCTCGGAGCGGGGGTCCGTCCAGACGGTCACATTGTGGATGGCCGGCAGTTGCACGGCGAGGTGCACCGGCTTCTTTCCGGCGTGTTCTGCGGCAGCAGGCACGGAGCTTGCTCCTTCGGGGGAAGGGCCGGCCCCAGGGGAGGCCGGCCGGGTGGCCACGCGTCTGCGGTCCGGTCCACGGGGCGGCTGTGATCACCAGACTTCACCGAACCAATGTGGGAAACAAGGGAATTCGGGTCAGGGATCTGTGGGGGAGTGTCAAGGAGTGTCAACAACGAGAACGGCGTGCAAAGCAGTTGTGAGTGCTCTGTCTCTTCGTGTCGACGGATCTGTCCCCCGTCGCGGCATTCGGCCTACTGTGCGGCCATGGATCTCTTCTCACTGCCCAGACTCGGAGTCGTCGTCCCCCCGGAGAACCCCACGGCGGAGCCGGAGTTCAACCGATTGATCGGTGCTGCCATGCACGTGTACACCTCCCGCTTCCCCAACACCCCGGGGGTGGAACTCAGGGAGATGCTGGAGACCTACAACCGGGTCCTTCCCGACACCCTCGACGGCTTCGGCGGTATGCGGCTGGACGCGGCCGTGGTGGCCTGCAGCGCCTCGCACTACCTGCTGGACCCGGACGGCGACCTCGCCCTGTGCGAGGAGATGTCGAACCGCTCGGGCTTCCCCGTCACCTCCTCGACGCAGGCGATCCTGGCCGCCTGCGAGGCGCTCGGGGTGAGCCGGCTGACCCTGGTCTCGCCCTACCAGCCGTGGCTCACCGACACCTCCCGGGCCTTCTGGGAGCGCGCCGGGCTCACCGTCGACGGCGTCGTCCTCGTCCCGGCCGGGCGGACCGCGGACGGCGCCGACCACTTCGACCCGTACGAGGTGACCACGGCCCGGATCAGGGAGCGAATACGGACCCACCTGCGGGAGAACCGTCTCCCCGACGACTCCGCGCTGCTGTTCACCGGTACCGGTATGGGCACCCTCGGCGCACTCGGCGAGCTCGCGCGGGAGGACACCGGCGGCCGCCCGCTGCTCTCCTCGAACCTGGCGTCCGCCTGGTGGGCGTGGCGCGCGACGGGCCGGCGGGCCGGGGCCGGGTTCTCCGGGGAGGTGCATCCGCTGCTGCGGCGCCTGGACGGGGCCGTCGGGCGGCCCGACCGGCGACGGAACGCGGCCTGACACGCCGTCCGCCCCCGGGCGGCCGCGCCGTGGTGGGCCCGGGGTCAGCCGGCAGCCCGGGGCGGGTGCGGCCGGGTGCGGTCCGGCCGGGCTGTCACGTCCGGGTCGTCACGTCCGGGTCGTCACCGCAGCGGAGCGATCCGGGCGCCGCCGTCCAGCACCGCCTCCAGCGCGACGGCGGCCCGGGCCGGCCGCTCGACGGCCAGGGTGTGGTCCGGCGTGGGCCGGTCGGCCGTCCAGTCCGGGCCCTTGGCGGCGATCCGGGTGACCCGCCGGCTCCCCGCCGCCAGCAGGAACTCCGTGCCCTGCGGTGAACGCCACCACGTCCAGCCCACCGTGTCCTGCTCGAACCGGCTGCACGCCCGGCCCGGCCCGCCGCCCGTGCGCTGCGGGCCCCGGGCGTTCGGCAGCAGTACGGCCGTCGCGGCGCTGCCCTCGCCGTCCCAGCGGTCGGCGCGCAGGCAGACCCAGGACGCCGCACCCGCGTTCTGCGGCAACTGCTGCACCGCGAACGCCCAGAGGTTGAGCTGCTTCACACCGGGGGTGCCGTCCGGCACCGCGCAGGCCGCGCGCGCCCAGGCAAGCAGCGCGTCCGGGCCGACCGCCTCGCGGGGCTGCCGGGCCGGCTGGGTGCGGTCCGGGGGCGGCGTGTAGCTGAGATGGGCCGGGACGAGCCCGCCGAGGTCGGCCAGCAGGAAGGCGTGCTTCTCGGCGATGGTGGAGGAGGAGCGCACCTGGAGCACGGTGGCGCCCCGGCAGTCCGCGAGCGCGCCCGGGGAGCTTGAACCGGGGGAGCCCCCGCCCGGTGTCGCGGCCGGTGTCGCGGCCGTCACGCCGTCCACGCGGTCCAAGGGCTTGGCGGGCGCGTCCGGTTGGTCGATCCGCCGGGTGTCGGCCGCGTCGATCCAGGGGGCGAGCAGGTAGCGGGCGGTGGTCCCCTGGCGGCGCAGCACCACCGCGCCGGCGGTGGTGACCGAGGAGTCGTCGGCGCGGGCGAGGTCCAGTCCGCCGCCGCGCCCGTCGGTCCAGCGGGCCAGCCGCCCGCCGTCGTACAGGACCACCACGGCCGTGCCGTCGACCGTGCCGGCGAACAGCAGGTGCGGCGGGCCCTGCGGCGGGGTCGTCGCGGTGCCCGGTTCGGCCCTGGTCTGCGGGCCGGGGCGGGCCCAGGCGGCGAGTGCCCGGCCGAGCAGGGCGGTGTCGTCGCGGCGGTCGCCCCGGGCGGGCCAGGCGGAGAAGTCGATCCGGGCGGTGTGCTGCCACTGGTCCGGCGCCACCCGGAGCAGCCGGGCCGGGTCGGGTGCCGAGCCGCCGGGCGGGGCGGCGGGCGGGCCGGCGGGCGGCCCGGCCGGGGCCGGGCCGCCGGAGCCGCCCAGCACGGCGGCCGTGGTGGTGAGCGCGAGTACGGCCACCGCGACCGAGGCGCCGAAGGCCCGGCGACGGCGCAGCAGGTCGGTCGGCTGGACGCGCACCGCGCACGGGTCGAAGGCCGGCAGGCCCGGCTCCGGTCCGGCGGAGAGCTGCGCGGCCTCGGCGACGGCCCGGTCGGGGTCGGCCACGCCGGCCCGTCGCAGCACCTCGGCGGCCCGCCCGGGCGTCAGCTCCTCCACGGTCAGCAGCGCGAACGCCGACCGGGCGGGGGCCTCCAGAGCGGTCAGCTCCCGGTCCAGCGCCGCGTCCTGTTCACCACCGCCGGGGGTGAACAGCCGCAGACCCCAGACCCGGGGCGTCAGCAGCCGGTCGGCGGGCCGCGGCCGCAGCGCGGCGCGCAGCACCCGCAGGCGCAGGGCGGCGTACAGCGGGTCCTCGCCCGCGTCCGCCGGCTCCTCCAGCCGGGTCCGGCGCGACGGCAGGGCCCGCTGCACGGCGGCGTGCGCGGCGAGCACCCGGCTGTGGCGGTCCCGGTCACCCGGCAGGGCGAGGTAGGCCAGCCGGACCAGTCGGCGGTAGTGGCGCACCAGCGTCGCCTCGGCCCGGGCCACCGGACGCGCGCTCGCGCCCTGGGGCGGTGCTCCGCCGTCTATCCGTCCTGCCAACGAATCCTCCCCGGGCCCGTGTGTCGTGTGTCGGCGGACGGTCCAACGAGTCGATCATGTGATGGTTGCGCCGTCCGGGGTGGAGTTCTGCGATCCGGCGGCGGCACGCTCGGCGATCCGACGGGCCATCCCGCCGAAGACGACGGCGTGGAACGGCGCCACCGACCACCAGTACGCGTGCCCGGCCAGCCCGTGCGGGTGGAACAGCGCCCGCTGCCGGTAGCGGGCGCCGCCGACGCCGTCCGGGGTGACCGACAGCTCCAGCCAGGCCAGACCGGGCAGCCGCATCTCGGCGCGCAGGCGCAGCAGCCGCCCGGGCTCGATCTCCTCCACCCGCCAGAAGTCCAGTGAGTCGCCGACCCGCAGCCGCGCCGGGTCGCGCCGCCCCCGGCGCAGGCCGACGCCGCCGGCCAGCCGGTCGAGCCGGCCGCGCAACGCCCAGGCGAGCGGGAAGGAGTACCAGCCGTTCTCGCCGCCGATGCCCTCCACCACCTGCCAGAGCGCGGCCGGCTCTGCGGCCACGGGCCGCTCGCGGACGTCCTGGTAGAGGCTGCCGCCGGCCCAGTCCGGGTCGGTGGGCAGCGGGTCGCTCGGCGCTCCGGGCAGGGTGGCGGAGGACCAGCGGGTGGCCACCTCGGCGTCCCTGATCCGCCGCAGTGCCAGGCGCACCGCCTCGTCGAAGCCGGTCGGACCGCCCGGCGGGTCGGGCACGTACCGGGCGAGGTCGTGCTCGCCGCAGACCACCTCGTGCCGCAGCGACTCCACCAGCGGCCGGGCGAGCGCGTTGGGCACGGGCGTGACCAGGCCCACCCAGTGGCTGGAGAGCCGGGGGGTCAGCACCGGCACCGGCACGATCAGGCGGCGCGGCAGTCCGGCGACGGCGGCGTAGCGGTCCATCATCGCGCGGTAGGTGAGGATGTCGGGCCCGCCGATGTCGAAGGCCCGGTCCACCTCCGGCGGCAGCCGCGCCGCCGCGGTGAGGTGGTGCAGCACGTCCCGGACGGCGATCGGCTGGATCCTGGTGCCGACCCAGTTCGGGGTGACCATCACGGGCAGCCGCTCGGTGAGGTAGCGGAGCATCTCGAACGAGGCCGACCCGGATCCGATGATCACCGCCGCCCGGAGCTCGGCGGTCGGCACCCCACCGGCCCGCAGCTGCCGGCCGACCTCGACGCGCGACCGCAGGTGCGGGGACAGCTCGGCGGCCGGCACCCCGGCCGGGTGGAGGCCGCCCAGGTAGACGATCCGGCGCACGCCCTCCCGCGCCGCCGCCTCGCCGAAGGCCCGGGCGGCGGCCCGGTCGGTCGCCTCGAAGTCACGGCCGGTGCCGAGCGAGTGGATCAGGTAGTAGGCGACGTCGATGCCGGCGAACGCCCCGGTCAGGGAGGCCGGCCGGGTGACGTCCCCGGTGGCGGCCTCGACCGCGGCCCGCCAGGGGTGGTCGCGCAGTCGCCCCGGGTCGCGGACCAGGCAGCGGACGGAGTGCCCGGCGGCCAGCAGCTCGGGGACGAGCCGGCCGCCGATGTAGCCGGTGGCGCCCGTCACCAGGCAGCGCAGCGGTGCGTCGGGGGTGCTCGGTCCGGCCATGATTCCTCCAGGGAGCGTCGGACGCGGTGCGGGGCCGGGGCCCGCCGCCCCGGGGGCGCTCCCGGTCCGGTGCCGTTGTCCCCCGGCGTCGGCGGTGCAGCCGGTCCGGTGGTGCAGCGGGCCAGGTGGTGGGCGGACCGGCCGCCGTCCTTCGCCAGCTTGGCCGCCCCGCGACCGGGCCGCCACAGCACCGGTCCGGTCCGGGCCGCGCCGTAGGCTGTGAGGGGAGCGTTCGACGGCGGCGCCGTTGGTCCCGGGCTGTCGGCCCCTTGGCCCCTGGCCACGGGTCCGGCCGGGGGCCATGCTCCAGATACCCGGCCGGACGACGGTCGTCCGGGGGACATCGGCTCGTGGACGAGGTGACCGGCGTGCGGCATGCCAGCGTCGAATCAGTGATGACCAGCCCCGTGGTGCGGATCGCGCCCGAGACCGGGTTCCGGGAGATCGTGGCGCTGCTCGCGGAGTACGACATCACGGGCGTGCCGGTGGTGGACGCCGACGGGCGGCCGCTGGGCATCGTCTCCGAGGCCGACCTGCTGCTCACCCTGGCAGCCCAGGAGGACCAGGGCAGCCTGCTGCCGCCGCCCGAGCTGACCCGGACCGGTCCGGGAGGCGCCGTCACCGCCGCCGACCTGATGACCGGCCCGGCCGTGTGCACCACGCCCGGCACCAGCGTGGTCGTGGCGGCCCGGCTGATGACCCGGCACGGGGTGAAGCGGCTGCCGGTGCTGGACGAGGAGGGCCGGGTGTTCGGCATGGTCAGCCGGGGCGACCTGCTGCGCGTCTTCCTGCGCGAGGACCGGGTGATCCACCGCGAGATCGTCGAGGAGGTGCTCGGCCGGATCGAGGGCGTGAGCCCGGCGGAGGTCGGCGTGGAGGTCGACCAGGGCCGGGTGGTGCTCAGCGGCAGCGTCCCGGCGCCGCACCTCGTCCCGATCGTGCTGAACCTGTGCCGCTCGGTGGACGGCGTCGTCTCGGTCACCGACCGCCTCGGCAGCAGCGACGCGCCCGCCGTCGTCGGCTGACCGCCTTCCGGCCCCCTCGCCCCGCCCTTGCCGCCCGCCCGCGCGGTTCCGGCTGCTGCGGCACTGCGGCTGCTCCGGCTCTCCGCTCGCGGACCGGGAGCGTCCGGTTCGCATACTGCGGAGAGTATCGGGTAAGTCACTCCTTGTGTACGGCGGCGCCGGGTCGCCGGCGCGCAGGGTTTCCGGGGAGGCGGCCGTGGCAGTCGTGTTCGACGCGGACTTCACTTCGACCAGGCAGTGGGTGGCGGGCCGCAGCAGTGCCTATCCCCGGATGGGGCCGACCAACCGGGGCGATCACAAGCTCGACTTCCTGAGCCGCGCCTACTGCCCCGACGGGGTGTTCACCGCCACCCGGCGGCACGGCGGAGACCTCTGGACGTGCAGTCTGCTCACCACCGAGGGCAGCCCCGAGGCGTTCCAGGTCCGCACCGGCGACGCCCTCACCGCACGGGTCACCCTCCCCGTCGAGATGGGGGCCTGGCCCGCCATCTGGACCTGGCGGGACGGTGGCAACGAGGTGGACGTCTTCGAGTACCACCCCGACCACCCGGACCTGCTGGAGATCTCGAACCACGTCCGCGGCGGCTTCCGGTACTGGCACGGCGCGGCCGCCGGGATAGCCCCGGGCGCGACCTTCGACCTGCGGACGGTGCTGGGCGCGCACTCGGTGGACTGGTTCGTCGACGACACGCTCGTGCACGCCGACCGGCGCGGGGTCGGGCCCGACTTCCACGCGTACCTGATCGTCAACCTCTCGGTGGCGGACGGCACGTACCACGACCGGCCGTCGGCGGCGGGGCCGGACCGGCTGAGCTGGGCCTGCCACAGTCTGCGGGTCGAGCGCTGACGACGGTTCCCCGGGGTCCGGCGGGCGGGCCGGCCGGGTGGTGGGCGCGGGGAGCTGCGGTGCAGCTCCCCGGTCAGTGCTCCGGCGGGAACGTCGCGGTGACCAGGCCGCGGGGGCCGGTGCGCTGGAACCAGACCACCCGGCGGTGCGGGCCGATGTAGGCGGGGTGCGTCACGTACAGGTCGTCGCGCGGGGCGCGTTCGTTGCCGGGGGCGAGTGCGGCGTCGACCGCGTCGGCGGCGATGGCGGCCAGCAGCGCGTGCGCGGTGGCGGCGGCCGCGTCCGGCGCGATGGCGAGCGCGGTGAGCTCCTCCCAGAGCCGGGTGGAGACGTAGAAGATCGGCGAGTGGCGCAGGGCCGGATGCAGCCGTCTGTCCTCGTAGCGGCGGAGCACCCCGGCCGCGACGAGCCGCTCGCGGTCGTCGGCCGGCGGGTGGTGGTCCATGGGCCTCAACGCTACCCCGACGGGCCCGATCGACGTGCCAGGAGCGTTTTCTCAGACAATCCTCAGGTCCGCCGGGGTGCCCGCGGGCGCACGATGGTGGTGAGGCGCCGATCACCTCGATGGGCCCTGCCGGGCCGGAGGAGGAGACCGTGATGGGGCATTGGAACGGTCCGCGCCATGGGCACGGCCACGTGTTGGGCGGTTGGGGTTACGGTCTGCTGGCGGTCGTGCTGCTGGTCGCCCTGGTGGTGCTGGTCCTGGCGGCCGTGGCTCTGGTCCGCCATCTCTCCCGGACCTCGCGGGGCGCGCGACCGGTACCGCCGGGAGCGTGGGGGCCGGGTGTCGGGGCCGGGTCGGCGGGGCCGCCACGTCGGGCGGTGTCGCCGACGGCGGAGCACCTGCTCGCCGAGCGGTTCGCGCGCGGCGAGATCGACGCGGAGGAGTACCGCCGGCGGTTGGACGTCCTCCGGGGCGCGGACGGTCCGGGTGAGGGCGGCGCGGGGGAGCCGCCCGGCGGCGGATGACGACGCAGGGCCCGCCGCGCGAGCGGCGGGCCCTGCCGGTGTCGGGAGGCGGGTGGTGCTACTCGACGACGAGCTCCACCGGGATGTTGCCCCGGGTGGCGCGGGAGTAGGGGCACACCTCGTGCGCCTGCTTGACCAGCAGCTCGCCGCCCTCGCCGGCCAGCGTGTCCGGCAGCTCGACCCGCAGGACCACGGCCAGGCCGAAGCCGGCGCCGTCCTTGCCGATCGAGACCTCGGCCGTGACCGAGACCTCGCTGGTGTCGACGCGGGCCTGCCGGCCGACCAGGCTCAGGGCGCTCGCGAAGCAGGCCGCGTACCCGGCCGCGAACAGCTGCTCGGGGTTGGTGCCCTGGCCGCTGCCGCCGAGGGCGGGCGGCATCGCCAGGGCCAGGTCCAGCTGTCCGTCGGAGCTGACAGCGCGGCCCTCTCGCCCGTTCGCGGTGGCCACTGCGGTGTAGAGCGCGTCCATGGGTCCGGTCCCTTCCGTCCTGCATCGGTGGTGCTTCTGTCCCCGGCGGCCGGTGGGGCCGCCTTGTGAGAACAAGTAGAGCACGCAATTCAATTGCGCACAACTGAATGGTGCGGGCGATCGGTACCATGGGGTCATGGCCACGCCCCCCGAGACCGCCCCCGTCGACACCGCTTCCCCCGCCGCCGCACACCCCGGCCCCACGGACGCGGACCGGCTCCACGGTGAGCAGCCGCTGCGCGACGAGGACCTGCTCCGCCTCGACCAGCAGATCTGCTTCTCGCTGAACGCCGCCTCGCGGGCCTTCGGCGGCGTGTACCGCGTCCTGCTCAAGGACCTGGGACTCACCTACCCCCAGTACCTCGTCATGCTGGTGCTCTGGGAGCACGGCGAGCTGCCCGTCAAGCGGATCGGCGGACACCTGCGGCTGGACTCCGGCACCCTCTCCCCGCTGTTCAAGCGACTGGAAGCGGCCGGCCTGGTCCGCCGTGAACGCAGCCCCGAGGACGAGCGCTCCGTCACCGTCAGCCTCACCGACGCCGGGCGCGAGCTGCGCGACCGTGCCGGCCAGGTGCCGCGCCGTCTGCTCACCGCCACCGGCCTGCCGGTCGAGGACCTGGCCGCCCTGCGTGTCCTGCTCAACAGGGTCACGGGCGCACTGGACTCGGCGGTCCTCGCGGACGGCGCCGAGGACTGACCGGCATTCCGGTGACCTGCGGGATCCGGCCGTTCCCGCCTTCCGGACGTGCGACCCTTGCCCGGTGGACTCTGCCCTGCCCGAAGGATGGACGCTCGAACGTGTACGTGCGCTGTCGGGAGACGAGACCGCGGCTCTGCTCCCGCTCCAGCGGCTGGTGGTCCTCGAACTGGCAGGGCAGGCCGACTACGAGGCGCTCCCGCCCGAGGTGATCATCGACTTCCAGGGCCTGTGCCTGGTGAGGGCCGAGGGTGACGACGACTGGTACATGGGACAGGTCGACTCCGACGGATCGGTGATCTGCTGGTCGTCCTACGGCAGCGACCTCGGTGATGCCATCCTCGGCCTCTGATTCCCGCGTGAACGCGCCGCCCGGCCGGTCGGCGGTCCCGGACGTGTGTTCCAGGCGGCCGACGGGCAGCGCCACCCGGCGGCGGTTCGCGGGTTCACGCCGCGTGAGTGTTCAGGCGGCCGCTCGTTCACGCCGCCCGGTTGTTCAGACGGTCCGCAGAGTGTTCAGGCGGTCCGCTCGTTCAGGCAGAGAATGTTCCCTTCGCTGTCCTTGAACCAGGCCGCGCGCATGCCCTCGGCCTCGACGACGCCGTTGACCGTCTTCAGGCCCGGTAGGTCGTACTCCTCGAACGTGACCCCGCGGCCGCGCAGCGCCGACATCTCGCCGTCCAGATCGGTGACCTTGAAGCTGGCCAGTGTGTGCGCGGACTGTCCGGCGCTCGGCGTCTCGTACATGCCGAACTCCGTGCCGCCGCACTCGAAGCTGACGTCCTGCTCGTTCTCGTCGGTGAGCTTCAGACCGAGGGTGTCGGTGTAGAAGCGCTTCGCCCGGGCCAGATCCGCTGCCGGGATGATGGCCACCAGTGGTGCGTCTCCAAGCATTGCCATCGCCTCCTCCTTCCAGGCTAGACGAATGAGTCCGACTCGATCAGCCGGCGGACCTCCTTGGCGGGATGCCGTCGCGCCGGGGCGGCGTCCCATCCGTCGAGTTCCTCCGATCTCGTCGTCGATCTTCACGTAAGGTGCGGTCGAGAGGGTCTCCAAGTCGGGCGTCACAAGCGGATCTTGGAGGCCTTCGCCACGTCCGCAGGCCCGAGGTCGAGGCCCATCGCTCGAAAGATCTCGGCCTCGCGTCGACCGAACGGAGCCCAACCGCCATGCCGGACACAACCTCGGCCAAGCCCGGCCCTCGTGAGGTCCTGGCCCGCTACCAGCGGGCGATGCTCGACAAGTCCGCGGACGACCTGGCCGATCTGTACGCGGCCGACGCCGTCCACGAGTTCCCGTTCCTCTTCCCCGGCATGCCTGCGCGTTACCAGGGGCGCGAAGAGGTTCGCGCGGGCTACCGAGCGGCCTGGGGTGCGAGCCCGGCGCAGCCGCAGGAGATCCGCGAAGTCGTCGTGCACGAGAGCACCGACTCCGAGGTGATCACCGTGGAGCAGGTCGTCACCGGGACCGTGACCACGACCGGCCAGACCTTCAGCCTTCCCGGCCTCCTGGTGCTCCGGGTCCGCAACGGCCGGATCGTGCATGTCCGCGACTACATGGACGGGCTCGGCGTGGCGCACGCCATGGGTCGACTGGCCGCCGTGGTAGCCGGCCTCGGCGACCGCCGCTGAGGCTCTGGCCCCGGACTCGCTCGTCCAGGTACGCCGGGGCCCGTCCGCCCAGGGCTCGCGGCGCCCGGAGCCCGGCGTGCAGGGCAGGTGGCGGGCTGTCACCCCGAGGCGGTGCCGTTGCCGCACACCGTGTCACCGGTCGTGCGGCACGCGCTCCAGGACGCCTCCGGCGAAGACCTCGTAGAGCGGCAGCGTCTCCAGGTGCACATAGCCGATGTGGCAGTCGCAGACCGGCAACGGGCAGGGCCGGCTGCGGAGCCGGGGCCGGTACGAGCCGTCGTAGAGGTTGCCGAGCTCGTCCCGGACGAAGTGGCAGCGGCGGACGGTGCCGTCGCCGTCCACCGAGAGCACGGAGTCACCCGTCCGGCAGGGCAGGCCGGCACTCGGGTGGGCGTGCCGGCTGTAGCCGAAGTGCCGGTCCAGCGCCGTCCAGTCGGCGGCCTCGGCATCGGTGTAGGCGAGGCCCTCGGCGGCGTTGATCCACAGGTAGACGGCGGGATCCAGCGCGGCACGGAGCCGGCGGGCCTCCGCGAGGTGTTCGGGCCGGCCGACCACGCCGACGCTGTACCGCACACTGAGCGCGTCGAGCTCACGGCACTTGGCGAGGAAGCGCTCATGGCCGACCTGTCCGGGGTGGTAGGTCACCCAGAGCGCGAGGGCGTCGAGGTCGGCCTCGGCCAGCCAGTCGGTGCGGCAGCTGAGGTTGGTCTGGATCGCCACCCGGCGCACGTGCGGCAGCCGGCTCAGCCCGACCATCGCCCGCCGGTACCAGGACCGGACCAGCCCCTCGCCCCAGGGGGTGAAGAGCACGGACAGCGTGTCGCCCGTCCCGGCCCGCCCGCCGGCCCAGGCGGTGAACCGCTCCAGCGCGGCGCGGTCGGCGCGCAGCTGCTCGGGTGTGTCACGCCGCTTGGCGAACGGACAGTACGGGCAGTCGTAGTCGCAGGAGGACAGCGGGCCCCGGTAGAGCAGGGTCAGGTCGAGTCCGCCGTCCGGCGCGGACGATGAAGCGGGTGCGGGTGCGGGTGCGGGTGCGGGCGCGAGGTCGTGGCCGGGCCCGGCGTCGCCGGGGGTCGGTCGGGGCGTGGGCATGCCGAGGAAGGTCATTTCGCCTCGTACTCGGCCATCAGCCGGTGGACCTCGGGTGAGAACAGCATCGGACCGGCCGCGTCCGAGTGTGCCAGGCCCTCCGGCGAGAGCACCAGACGGGACGCGTCCTGCGCGAGCCAGCCCCGGGCCTCGAACGCGGCCAGCTCGACCGGGAAGTCCTCGGCGGGTGTGCTGCCGAACCGGTCGCGGTACTCCGCCAGGGGCATGCCCTCCGCCTGGAGCAGCGACTGGACGAGGTGCCGTCGGCGGGCCTCCTCGGGGGTCATCGACCGGCCGACCTCGGCGTGCCGGAAGTCGGTGGTGGCCACGTAGTCGTCGATGATGCCGCGCACCTCGGTGGCGTTGACCGCGTAGTCGAAGGAGTAGTGCAGCCGGGAGGTGTAGGAACGGGCCCCGCAGCCGAGGCCGACCATGCCGTCGGTCTGGCAGGCGTACTCGCTGCTCCCGGCCTGCGGGGAGGCGGTGCGGCGGAACATCCGCATCGACACCTGCTGGTAGCCGTGGGCGAGCAGGTGGTCGCGGCCGGTCCGGTAGAGGGCGAGCCGGCGGGTGTCCCAGGCGGCCGGGCTCTCCTGCTCGCCACGCCGGGCCAGGCCGGTCAGCGGACGGACGTACAGGGGGTAGAGGTACAGCTCCTCGGGCTGCCAGGCCAGCGCGGCGTCCAGCGAGCGCAGCCAGCCGGCCTCGGTCTGGCCGTCGATGCCGTAGATGAGGTCGATGTTGAGGACGGGGAAGCCGGCGGCGCGGATCCGCCCGAGGGCGGCCTCGACATCGGCGCGCTTCTGCGGGCGGACGGCGGAGCGGGCCTCCGCGTCCACGAAGGACTGCACGCCCAGGCTCAGCCGGGTGGCGCCGCGCGCGGCCAGCACCTCCAGCCGGTCGGCGGTGGCGGTGGCGGGGGAGGCCTCCACGGAGAGCGGAACCGCTCGCAGGTCGACGCCCATCCGCTGTTCGGCTATGTCGCAGAGCCGCTCCAGCTCACCGGCGGTGAGGTAGGTGGGTGTGCCGCCGCCGAACGCCGCCAGGGCGAACCGCGCGCCGTCGTCCAGGGCTTCGCGGACGGTGGCGGCCTGGCGGTCCAGCGCGTCCAGGTAGGCGGTGGTCAGCCCCTCGGGGCTGCCGATCCGGGTGAACAGGTTGCAGAAGCCGCAGCGGACCTCGCAGAACGGGATGTGCAGGTAGAGCGAGAGCGCGTGCTGCGACTCTCCGGCCCACAGCTCGCGCAGCGGCGGGCGCTCCGGCAGTGGCCGGTAGGCGGTCTTGTGCGGGTAGGCGTAGACGTACGACTGGTAGGGCGACGCGGTCGGCGGTGCCGGTGCCGTGGTCATGCGGTCTCCTCGGCGGTGGCCGTCGTGGCCGTCGTGGCCGTCGTGCGGTCGGCTGTCGGGGGTGCGGGCGTCGTGCTGGCGGAGAGGGTGAAGTGTGCGTACGGCACCGTCCAGACCACCTCGTGGCCGATCCGGTGGCCGGTGTAGCCGTCCTCGCCGTAGGCCGTGCCGTGGTCGGAGCAGACGATCGCGAAGCACGGCCGACGGGCGCTCATCGCCGCGAAGAGCCGGCCGATGTGCGCGTCGACGTACTCCAGGGCGGCGGCGTGGCTCTCCCGGGAGTCCCCGTCCCCGCGCGTGCCGCCGGGCAGGTGGAACCAGTTGGGCTGGTGCAGCGCCGAGACGTTGAGGAACAGGAAGAGGGGCTGCCCGGCCGGCTGCGCGGCGGCGACCTGCTCGGCCCGGGCCACCTGCGCCTCGAAGGAGGTGGGGGACGGGACGCCCATCTCGGGCGCCCAGTGACTCTCCTGGAAGAGCCCGGGCAGGACCGAGCCGAGCGGGCCCTGCTTGTTGAAGAAGCCGACGCCGCCGATGCAGACCGTCCGGTACCCGTGTGCGGCGAGCGCGCTCGGCAGGTCTGGCGCGTCGAACACCCAGGTGCGGGCGGCGGTGCTCTCCGACCCGGCGAAGCGGGCGGCGAACAGGCGCGGGTGCGGACCGCCCGGGGCGGCGGGGGTGGGCAGGAAGCCGGCCAGGATCGCCTGGTGGGCGGCGTAGGTGAAACTGCCCGGGGAGTGCCGGCGCTCCCAGCGGCCACCGGGGAGGACGGCGGAGAGGTTCGGGATCCGCCCGGCCGCGGCCAGCTCCTCGGCCACGTCGAAACGCAGTGTGTCCAGGGTGACGAGGAGCAGGTCGTGGGTGCCCACGACGGCGTTCATGTCGGGTGCGGGTGCGGGTGCGGGTGCGGCTGTCGCCGCCGGGGCCGGGTACTGCTGCTGGCGGTTCATGACGTCGGTTCCATCGGTGCGTGGTTCGTCGGCCCGGGCCGGTGGCCCGGTTGCTGGAGTGCGGAGATCTGGGCGGCGTAGGTGTCCAGGCCCTCGGCCGGGCCGCCGGGCAGGCCGGTGAGGTTCGGCAGGAGGTCGCCGAAGGCGTTCACCTCGCCGACCAGGGCGCGGCGCCAGGCGGCGGCGGGCAGGACGTCGACGCCGACCATCAGTGAGCCGGGGAAGCAGGCGGCCGCCCGTTCCGCCGTCTCCAGCAGGGCCGGCCAGGCGGGGCCGGCGGCCTCCTGGGCCAGGGCGAGGCTGCCGCGGGCGCCGCCGAGGTGGAGGTTGGTCATCGGCTGGGAGCTGGTGCGCACCACGGCGTGGGTGGCCCGCCCGGCGATCACCACGATCCGCAGGTCGGCCGAGCGGCCCGACTGCGAGGCCTTCGGGATCCACTGCTCGACGTGCAGCCCGTCCGGTGCGAGGCGGTCGACCAACTCGGCCGCCTGCCGCTCGTCCCGGTAGCGCCGGACCAGCAGCGAGTTGTGCAGGTGCCCGCCCGCCAGCTCGACCGAGGTGGTGGCCAGCACCTGCCCGCGCGGGCCGAACTCCAGCGCCACCACGCCGGAGGCGGAGGAGCCGTGCGCGGGTTTGACGAACACCCGCCGCAGCTCGGCCGCCCGGAGCCGCTCCCGGAGGTCCTCCCAGCCGGCGACGTCGGCGCCGTCGAGCGCGCGGGGCACCGGCACCCCGGCGCCGGCCAGCAGCGCGTGCGCCCGCCGCTTGTCGAACATCACGGCGATCTCCTCCGGATCACCGAGCAGCCGCACCCCCGGCACCCGTGCCACCGCGCGCAGGGCGGCGACGACACCCGCGTACCAGGCCGCACCGCCCTCCACCCTGGTCGGTGCGTACGAGGCGCCGAGGGCCGGGCCGCGCAGCAGCTCGTCCACGGCAGCGTCCTCACCGGGCGACTCGATCCGCAGGAGGCCGCCCTCGGGCAGGACGAAGCGGCCGTGCAGCACGTCGATCCAGGGCAGGACGGCGGGCTCGGGCAGGCCGGCCGCCCGGGCGGCGGCGGCGAACAGCGCCACCCGCCGGTGGCCCGGGTTGCCGAGGACCGTCAGCGGCGCGAGCCCCGCGGCCCCGGCGGACTGCGGCGGGGCGGGCTGCGCCGGCGCGGGCCGGGACGTGGCCGCCCGAGGCGTGGTCGTCTGCAGGGTGCTCATCGGAACCGTGCCCCGGCTACTCGGCGACCGCGACGTAGCGGTCCTGGGGGTCGTCCTCGTCCTCGGCGTCGGAGAGGTCGAGCTCCACGCCGGGCAGGGCTTCGCGGAGCCGCTGCTGGAGTTCGTCGGTGAGGTAGTGGTGGTGCAGGTCGAGTGCCCGCAGGTGGGTGAGCGGCTGGCCCTCCAGGAGGGCGGCGGCGCCCTCGTCGGAGAACACGCCCATGGAGAGGTCGAGCGACTCCAGCCGCGCCACGACCGGGGCGTGGGCAACGGCGGCGGCGATCTCGTCCTGGTACTCGCTGTTGGCCAGGCCGAGGTGGCGCAGGGCCGGGAAGCGGGTGCCGTCGAGGACGGGCGCCAGGTCGTCGATGGTGGAGTCGCCACCGTACTCCTCCACGCCGAGCCAGAGCTCCAGCCGCTCCAGCGCGGGCAGTTCGGAGCCGGCCACGGCCCGCACCACCGTGCTGGGCAGTCCGCCCGTCTCGAACCGCAGGACCTTCAGCCGGTCGTGCCGGAAGGGCGTGAGGGCCAGCCCATTGCCGCCGCGCACCACCAGCTCGGCGAGCCGGGGAAAGGCCGTCGCCACCGCGGTGACCTCGGTCATCTCCAGCCAGGAGATCTCGCACTCGTCGTACGTCACGTCGGCGACGAAGAGCGCTTCGAGGGCGGGGAGCCGCTCGGCGTCGCGGACGATGGTGGCGAGCGTGTCGCCGACCGAGTCGTAGTCGCGCGTCCACCAGGGGCCGATCAGCACCGCCCGGACCTCGGCCGGGTCCACCCTGTCGAGGAAGGCCTTCCAGAGCGCGTCGAAATCGGTGTGCGACCCGTAGCGCACCGCGATCCGCCACGCGACCGCGCCCGGCGCCGGCTGCTCGCGGGCGTCGTCGGCCTCGCCGGAGAACTCGAAGACGGGCAGCCCGTGGAACTCCTGGCGGTGCTTGTTGACGGTCATGCGGCTCCCTGAACTGCCTGTGGTGCTGGTGAACGGTGGGTGGTGGACGACGGGGAGGGGTGGCGCCCGGTCACTCGGCGACCGCGACGTAGCGCCACTGGTCGTCCGGGTTTCCGGCCTCGGAGAGGTCGAGCTCCACGCCGGGCAGGGCTTCGCGGAGCCGTTGCTGGAGCTCGTCGGTGAGGTAGTGGTGGTGCAGGTCGAGTGCCCGCAGGTGGGTGAGCGGCTGGCCCTCCAGTAGAGCGGTGGCGCCCTGGTCGGTCAGCACGCCCATGGAGAGGTCGAGCGAGTCGAGCCGGGCCACGACCGGGGCGTGGGCGACGGCGGCGGCGATCTCGTCCTGGACCTCGCTGTTCTGCAGGCCGAGGTGGCGCAGCGCCGGGAACCGGGCGCCGTCGAGGAAGGGCGCCAGGTCGTCGAGGGTGGAGTCGCCGCCGTAGTTCTCCACGCCCAGCCAGAACTCCAGCCGCTCCAGCGCCGGGAACTCGCTGGACGCGACCGCCCGCAGCACCGCGGCCGGCAGGCCGCCCGACTCGAACCGCAGGGCCTTCAGGTGCTCGTGGCGCAGCGCCTGCAGGGCGAGACCGCCGCCCTCGACCATGTCTCCCGCGGCGCCGCGCACCACCAGCTCGGCGAGCAGCGGGTACGTCGTCAGCACCGGCGTCACGTCGACCATGTCGATCCAGGAGATCTCGTTCTCCTCGTACGTGATGTCGCCGATGAACAGGGCGCGCAGCGCCGGCAGCCGGTCGGCCGCGGCGACGATCGCCGCCAGCGGCTCGGCGAAGCTCTCCGGCCCGTCGGTGGACCACTCGCCGACCACCACGGCGCGGACCCGCTCGGCGTCGACCGTGTCGAGGAACTGCTGCCAGCGCTCGACGAACGACTTCGGCGAGTCGTACTCGACGCCGACCTTCCAGGCGACCGCCGCCGCCTCCGGCAGGGCGGAGCCGTCGTCGACGGCCTGGGCGAAGTCGAGGACCGGGAGGCCGTGGAACTCTTCGATGTGCTTGCCGACCGTCATGCGCTGCTCCTCCGGAGTTGGGGCCGAACAACTGTCTACCAGCCGGGTCCGACAAACCGGTCGTCGGGGGCGGCGGCCGGGCGCGTTGTCAGACCCCTGCCCTAGGTTTCGGAGCGTGAGATTCCGACGTCCGTCGGGTCGGTCAGGGAGGACTGATGTACCGCCAGGGTGACGTGCTGATCGTGCCGACCGCGGAGGCCGCGGTGCCCCCGAGGGTGGCGGCGCTGGCCGCGCAGCCGAGGGACGCCCGGGGTCGGCTGGTGCTGGCGCTCGGTGAGGTCACCGGCCACGCGCACGCCGTGGTCGGCCCGGGGGAGCTGCGCCGGGAGGCCGGGCCGTTCGGTGCCGCCTGGCTGCACCTGCCCGAGGGCGGCCGGGTGGTGCACGAGGAGCACGCCGCGATACCGCTGCCCAAGGGCCGGTACCGGGTGGTGCGTCAGCGCGAGTACGCGCCGGGCGCGGTGCGCGTCGTCGCGGACTGACGAGGCGCGGCCCCCTGGGGAGGCTGGGGCCCGCAGGCGGGCTCCGGGGGCCGGACGGCCGTGGTGCCTCCGCCACCCGGGGCGACGGCGGTGAACGGAACGAGTGGGTCGGACGGCCGGGCGCAGCGCCCCGGCGGGACAGGAGCAGGTGTGATGGTGACGGAGCAGACGGTCGTACCGGCCGAGGTGACGGCCCGCTGGCGGGCGGGCGCGGCGGCCACCGGGCCGGCCGACCGGGCAGCGGTCGAGCACGCGGTGCGCGCCGCCTACCGGGCGGCCGGGCTGGCCGAACCGGCATCGGTCCGGTGGTTCGGCTCGCCGTCGTCGGCGGCCGAGGCGGCCCTGGAGTTGCGGGCCGCCGGTGCGGTGAGCGTCCGCGAGGCCGTCCGCACGCTGCCGTGGGAGGCGGCCAGGCGGCAGGCCGTGGAGCAGGTCGGCGCGGCGGGGTGGGCGCCGCTCTGGGCGCTGACCGGCGGTGAACTCGGCCCGGTGACCAACGCACTGGCCGGGCGGATCCGCGACGCGGTGCTCGACCGACTCGCCCCCGAGCCCGACCTCGAACGGGCCGACCAGCCCGCGGCCGATGCCGCCCGTGCCCGTCGCACCGCAGTCCGGCTCGCCCTGCTGGATGCCGTCCGGGGTCAGCACGACGCCCCGTGGTTCGCCGCCTTCGAGGCGGCGGGCGTGCTCACCGGAACGCCGGCCGGCGAGGCGGACAGGGCCGACAAGGCCGGGCAGGCCGGGGTCGAGGCGCTGGCCGAGGTCGCGCGCGGCGCCGGCTGGTGGTGGCCGTACGAGGGCGTGGCCCTGGTCAGCGAGCGGCCGGTCGCGCTGCACCGGGACGAGGCGGGCCGGCTCGACCGGGCCGACGGTCCGGCCCTGGAGTTCGCCGACGGCTTCGCCCTGCACGCCTGGCGCGGCATGCCCGTCCCGGCCGACTTCCTGTCCGGCCTCGGTGGCGTCACCGTCGAGCGGATCCGCACGGAGGAGAACGCCGAGCTGCGCCGCGTCCTGCTGGAGCACTACGGCTACGAGCGGTACCTGGCGGACTCCGGCGCCGAGCCGCTGCACCGCGACGGGACGGGTGTGCTCTGGCGGATCCAGCTCCCGGACGACGAGCCGGTGGTGATGGTCGAGGTGGTCAACTCCACCGCCGAGCCGGACGGCACCTTCCGCACCTACTGGCTGCGCGTCCCGCCGAGCACCCGCACCGCCCGGGCCGGGGTGGCCTGGACCTTCGGCATACCCGAGGCGGAGTACCACCCGCAGCGCGAGACCTGAGCGGCGGCCTTCGACACCTGGCGCTCTCTCGTTCCCGGCCCGGCCCGGCGCCGTACCCGGCACGTCGCGACGAGAGCCGCGCCCCACGTCCGGTCGCCGACCGGCCGAGTACCTGTGACAGGGAGAACGCATGGCCACGAACGACGAGCACCCGCCCGATCCCCACCCCGTCAGCCCTGCACCGTGGTCGGACACCGCCCCGGTCCACAGTGACCTTCGTGCGGCGAAGGCGCTCGTCTACGACCCCTGCGGGTTCAGCTGTACGCAGCCGGTTCCCGAAGCCGAGAGCGCCGAGTACGCCGCGCACACCTTCACCCTTGACGGACTCTCCGTCCGGTTCCGCGCAGCCAGGACGACCCCCACCAAGGTCGGTCAGTTCGTCACCGTGTGGAAGAGGTCCCCGGGTGGGCCCATCCAGCCCTTCGACGCCGCCGACCCCGTCGACCTCTTCGTCATCGGCACCCGCGACCGTCACCACGTCGGCCAGTTCGTGCTCCCCGTGGACGCGCTCCGCCGGCACGGTGTCGTCTCGGTGGACGGCTCCGGTGGAAAGCGGGCCTTCCGGGTCTATCCGCCCTGGGTGACCACCACCAACCGCCAGGCCGGCAGCGCGCAGGCGTGGCAGCTGGAGCACTTCCTGCTCCTGCCCGAGGACGGGCCCGTCGACCGCGTCCGTGCTCGGGAGCTCTACCACCCGTAGCGGGGTGCCGCCGTCGCGCGGGGGCGGGTGCCGACTCCGGCCACCTGCGGGGACGGCGCGGGCGCAAACACCACCGCCCGCGCCGGGGGGCGCGGGCGGTGGTGGTGGTTCGGGTGCCGCGGGGTACCGCTCGGTTCAGACGGTCACTCGGTTCAGATGGTCAGGAGATCTCGTTGCCGTTGAACGAGCCGACCACGTTGTCGCCGCCGGTGTTGAAGATGTCGGCCCCGGCGAGCTGGTTGCCGGTGCCGATGACCGTGATGGTCGTGGTGTTCACCTCGACGCCGCCGTCGGCGAACGCCTGGGTCGGGACGGCGGCGGCGCCGATGGCGGCGAGGAGGACGGCGACGGTGCGGACGGTACGGTACATGGCGTAATCCCTTCGTAGGCTAACTTGCTCTGCACACTAGGGACTCGGGGCACGCCCCTGGGGGGAATGTCACCTGAATGGGGTGTGTTGCGTGTCGTCCCGCGGCCGGCCTTCGCCGGTGCCCGGCCACTACGGGAGCGAGGGGCGGTAGACCGTCAGCGCGTTGGGCGCCTTGGCCAGACGAAGGGCACCGGAGGCCGGCAGGCTCTCGCCGTCGACGGCGATCCGGTCGGCGTCACCGAGCGAGTCGAGCCCCAGGGAGGTCAGCCGGGCCGAGTGGTAGACCCGCGAACGGGCCAGCGTGCCGGAGAGGAAGGCGGCCGCGAGCCTGGTCCGGGCGAACGGGCTGCCGCCGTCCACCACGCGGATGTCCAACAGGCCGTCGGCCAGGCCGGTCCGGCGGGTGGGGGCGAAGCCCGGCGGATCGTAGGCGCCGTTGCCCGCGAACAGCAGCCAGACCCGCCGGCTGCGCCCGCCCGCCTCGACGGTGACCGGTTCGGCGTCGGCCAGGGCCCGGGCGACGGCCACCGCCAGGGCTGGCCACTTGCCCAGCCGGCCCTCCAACGACTCACGGAGCCTCACCAGTTCGGGGTACACGCCGAGGCTGAAGGTGTTCAGGAAGATCCGCCGCTCGGTGTCGTCGGCGGCCAGGCCCAGATCGACCCCGCAGGCGGACCCGGCCTCCACGGCGGCCGCCGTCGCGTCCGGTGACTCGATCCCGAGGTCCATGGCGAAGTGGTTGAGCGTGCCGCCGGGGAAGACGGCCAGCGGCAGGTTGCGATCGACCGCCAGCGAGGCGGCCAGGTTGACGCTGCCGTCGCCGCCGCAGACCCCGAGGGCGCCGCCGGCAGCCGCCGCCCGGTCGGCCGCCTCGGCGAGCAGGGCGGGCAGGTCGTCGTCCGGTCCGCAGACCCGCACCTGGGCGCGCGGCAGGAGCCTGCGCAGGCCGGCGGCGGTCTCCTCCGGGTCGCTGGTCAGCAGCGCCCCGTTCCCGGAGCCGCTGTTGACCACCACTGACAGCCCGGCCCCCTCGGCCAGCGCCGGGGCCGCCCGGCGCGGCGGACCGGCGGGCGGCGGCCGGTCGTTCGCCCGGGGCCACCAGCGCAGCGTCAGCGCCGCCAGCCCCGAACCCAGTGCGAAGCCGGCCAGCACATCGCCGGGGTAGTGCGCGCCCGTGTAGACGCGCGACGCCCCGACGGCGACCGCGACCGGTGCCACCGCCGCGCCCAGCAGCGGGGCCTCGATCGCGACGGCCGTCGCGAAGGCGGCGGCCGAGGCGGAATGGCCGGACGGGAACGAACTCGTCACCGGCTGCCGGAGCAGCTGCCGCACCACCGGTACCTGGTCCAGCACGGGGCGCGGACGCCGGGTCAGCTGCTTGGCGGCGATGTTCGCCGCGACCGAGGCCAGCGCCAGCGACCCGACCCCGCGCAGGGCCGCCCGCCGCCCGGCCCGGCCACCGACCGCCCCGAGCACGGCGGCCGTGCCCATCCAGAGCATCCCGTGGTCCGCGGACCGGCTCAGACGGCGCAGCCACGGCTGGGCGCGGCGCAGGCGCGCCAGCGCCACCCGGTCGAACAGGGCCCGGTCCACCGCATCGAGTCGCCTCATCCCAGCGAGCCTAGACGTGCTCCCGCGGATCCGCCGGGTATTGAGTACGGGTACTCAGGCGCGCCGGGGCCGGGCGGCGAACACTGGTGGCAGCTCGACCGCCCACCGGAGGACCGAACCAGCCATGCTCAGTCGCACCGCCGCCCTCCTCGTACCCGCCTTCGGCTCCCTGCGGGTGAGCGCCGACCCCGGCGCCGCACTCGCCCCCGGGAGCATCGTCGCGGCCAACCACACCTCGCTCGCCGACCCCGCGATCGTCTTCGCCGCCCTGCACCGCCTCGGCGCGCGGCCGGTGGTGCTCGCCGCGGCCGGCCTCTGGCGCGTGCCGCTCCTCGGGCGCCTGCTGCGCCGCGAGGGACACATCCCCGTCCACCGCGGCACTGAGCACGCCGCCGACGCCCTGGACCGGGCCGCCGACGCGCTCGCCGCCGGACACCTGGTGCTCATCTACGGCGAGGGCGGCCTGCCGCGCCGCGGCGACTCCGGCGAGCTGGCGCCCGGCCCGTTCCGCAGCGGCCTCGCCCGGCTGGCCGCGGCCACCGGCGCGCCGGTCGTGCCGCTCGGGCAGGCGGGCGCCCGCCGGCTGACCTCGGGCGGCCCGGTCAAGCAGCTGGCCGGCCTCGCCACCGCACCGGCGCGCCGCCCGGCCCTGCACGTCCACCTCGGCACCCCACTGCACCTGGACGACGACCTCGCCACCGCGACGGCCACCGCCCACCGCGCGGTGACGGCGGCCTGGGCGGCGGCGGCCCGCAGCGCGGCCCGCTGACGGGCGACGGTCCGGGTACGGCGGGGCCACCACCCGGGTACCTGCGGTGCGTGCGGTGTCGGGGGGTCGCGGTGCGCGCCGGTGACCGGCCGTCCGGAGGCCGCCCCCGTACGGTCGGTGACCCGGGCACGCGGTGGGCCGGGGGCGGGGAGGCCGGTCACCGGCCCCCGACCGGACGGTGGGCGGCAGCCGCCGCCTTGCCGAGCGGTGCGCCGTGGGGAACCCGCCGGGGCGGGCCTACCTTGACCTGGGGTCCTTCGCCCGGTCCTTCGCCCGGTCCTTCGCCCAGGTCTCCGACCGGTGGACCGGTCTCGTGGCCGCTGGCCCCGTGCGCGGCCCGGCCGGACGCCCGCGTCCGGCCGGGCCCGGCCCACTGGATCGGCCCGGTCGGCCGCCGTGCGCCCATGGCCCGGCCGGGGTGCGCCGCGCGCGGCCCGGCTCCCCGGAAAACCGGTTGGCTGCCACGGCCCGGGGCCGGGATGATGCGGATATGTCGCGTACGTTCGAAGAGCTGATCGCCGAGGCCGAAGAGGTGTCCGTCGACGGCTGGGACTTCTCCTGGCTGGACGGGCGGGCCACCGAGCAGCGCCCGTCCTGGGGCTACCAACGGCTGCTGGGGGAGCGGCTGGCGTCCGCCTCGGCGGCGCTGGACATCCAGACCGGCGGCGGCGAGGTGTTGGCGGGGGCCGGGCCCCTGCCGCCGGCGATGGTCGCCACCGAGTCGTGGCCGCCCAACGTGGCCCGGGCGACCGGTCTGCTGCACCCGTTGGGAGCGATCGTGGTCGCGGACCCGGACGAGCCCCCGCTGCCCTTCGCCGAGGGGGCGTTCGACCTGGTGACCAGCCGTCACCCGGCGACGGTGTGGTGGGCGGAGATCGCCCGCGTACTGCGGCCCGGCGGTACGTACTTCGCGCAGCACGTCGGCCCGGCGTCGGTGTTCGAGCTGGTCGAGTACTTCCTGGGGCCGCAGCCGAAGGCCCGCCGGGCGCGCCACCCCGACACCGAGAGCGCCGACGCCCGGGCGGCCGGGCTGGAGGTGGTGGACCTGCGGTCCGAGCGGCTGCGGATGGAGTTCTTCGACATCGGGGCGGTCGTGTACTTCCTGCGGAAGGTGATCTGGATGGTGCCGGGCTTCACCGTCGACGCCTATCGGGACCGGCTGTGCGAGCTGGACGCCCGGATCCGCGCCGAGGGCCCGTTTGTGGCCCACTCGGCGCGCTTCCTGATCGAGGCCCGCAAGCCGGCCTGAGCCCGCAGCGTCCGGCCCGCAGGTCCCCACCTGCAGCCGGGCTGCCCCGGAGCCACGGCGTGAGGACACTCCCACATCCTGGACACTCGGCCCTGCCGAACGGGAATCCCATACGGCCTACTCGTGCCGCAACCTCCCGCCACCGTTCAGTTCGTGCCGTGGCGGGCCGAAGCGGTACCTGGTGAACGCCCTCGAGGTCCCAGTGAGCTGGTGAATGGCTTCGGGGGCACCCGTGGGTGCCCCCGAGGTGGCCGCCTCCTCTGCATCGGCGCGCGGCCGTGGTCCCTGGGTGTCGAGTGTTGCGACCGGGACGGCGTCTACCAATCTGGCGGCCAGACGCTGGGAAGCGACCAGTTGCGACGGTCCACGACCGGACAGCAGCGTCGAACCATGACGGCCTTCAGCCCCTGCCGATGACCTCCGGCCTGTGGCTATGCGGGGGACAGGCAGGCAGGGTTGTTGCACGGGGAAACCGGACAGCAGCGCAACAACCGCAAGGGGTGGCGCGTACGGGCGGGTGAAACCCGGACAGGGGCACGGCGCAGTAGTGGTGCGGGGCCCCTTCGCAGGGCGAGGAGCTGCGGAAACTGCGCCTTGTCAGGTGACGTTCTTTCAAATGCCGCTCGTCCGATCTGGTTCTGCGGGGGCTGAAGGAGTCCGGGGTGCTCAAGACTTGGAGCGGGTGCCGGTGCAGGGGCTGCAATCCCCTGCCCGGGTCTTCAGGACTCGAATGGCAGGTCTGCGACCAAACGGGAGTTGATATGAGCGTGCCGCGAGCGCGGCGTGGCAGGGCGAGTGGCGACACGGTCCTGCCTGTATCGGTGGTTGTCCTGGTGCTGGCTGTGCTGGCTTCTGTTGTTGCTCTCGCTCTTGCAGGACTGTCGACGGAAGCGATCATCGCCGTTTCCACGGTGGCCGTGGCGGCAGCGTCGGAGCTGGTCAGACGGCTTGTCGCGGCCGTCGCCGCTGGACGTCGTCGCGGGTGAGCGTGCCGAGTGGGTCGCCCCAAGACGCCCGTGATGCCGGGCACGGTTGCCGAGAGACTCGCTGTGTTCTTGCGCCAGCTCCGTTCCCGGTGCGGGAAGACGTATGCCCAGATGGTGGCGACGAGGGCGGGTGACGGGTTCTCCGTCTCAACGTTCTCACGTGCGGACAGCGGGGTCTCGCGGCCGCAATGGAGGGTCGTCCAGGCCTATGTCATGGCGTGCGACGGCAGTTCGGCGGACCTGAGGAAGGCCGAACGCCTGTGGCAGCGGACCCCGCTCGACCAGGTGGCGGCGACGCGTAGCTGCGGGGAGCCGTGGTCCGACCCGGACAGCCTGGTGGAACCTCACCAGCTCGGTCAGGTGATGCGCGCCGCCCGTGCGGCCTGCGGGAGTCCACCGCTGCGCGATCTTGAGAGACGGGCGGCACACCTCAACATCGCTCTGTCCCGCAGCACGATCGGTGACGCGCTCCACCCTGACGCGGTTCCGCAGCTGAGAGTGTTCTGTGCCTTCATGACGGTGATCGCCGACTACCCCGGTTCGCCCGCCGCAGGTTACGAGGCTTCTGCGTGGGACCTCGCATGGCATCGTGTTCAGCAGAGCCGGGCCAGACGGCCTGCCGGTCGGAGGCAGGCTCGGCCGTCAGCGCGGCTCGGGCAGACCTCAGGGGCCCCGGAAGTGGGAGCCGGGCGCCGACGGCCGCGGTTGGTGGACCGTCCATGGGTACCGCCCGGCCCGGTGCGGGACCTCAAAGATGCTCTTCACGAGTTGTATCTGGCGGCCGGCGCGCCGTCGTTGGCAGACATCGCGGGGACAATCCGGATGGACGACTCTCTCGCCACGGCGCCGAAGCGAGACAGTATTCGCCGGGTACTGCACTCCGGCCAGTTGCCGGCCAATCCGGGCGACGCCGAGGCCGTGGCCGTGGCACTGGCACACATGGCAGGCAGGGACCGGCAGACGGCTGCGGAGTGTGTGCGGCAGGCGTGGAGCGCGGCTGCCGTAGTGCTGCCGTTCGGGAACGCGGTCGACGACCTGCTCGACCCGTTGGCCCTGGGGGTCCGATCGACGTTCGGGTTCCCGGGGAGCCCGCACGTGTTGCCGGTCATGGTCCCGTACGTGGAACGACAGCACGACCAACTCCTCGCCGAGGTCGTGCAGCGGGCCGTCAGTGGGCACAGCGGCATCGTCATTGCCTGTGGGGAACCCGCAACCGGCAAGACGCGCAGCTGCTGGGAGGCCGTCAGGTCGATGCCGGCCGGATGGAGGTTGTGGTACCCGGCGGACCCGTCGGACGCCTCGGAGGTCCTCAGGGCGATCACCTGTGCGGGACCCAACACCGTGGTCTGGCTGGACCGGATCGACCGCCACCTCGATGCAGTCCGGGAAGGGCTCGCTCGGTCGATCCAGTCAGAGATCAGGCAGGTATTGTCCGACCGCCGACGCGCCCCGGTCCTGGTGGTCGGGACAGCGACGCGCTCCGGCCCTCTTCTGAACGAGGAACTCGCCGTGGCGGGCGACGTGAACGTTCCCTCCCGCACCCTGATCAACGAAGCGGCGGTCGAAGTCCCCACGGTCTTCACCATCGCCGAACAGCACGCCCTGGGGAAGCTCGCCGGCCAGGATCCCCGTCTCGCACTCGCTCAGGCCGAGGCCCGAGGCGCAGTTGCCCAGTACCTCTCGACCGACCGCACTGACGCCGTACCGCACAAGGCGAGCACCTTCCACGACGCCGTGGTCGAAGGTGACGTCGACACGCTGCTGGTGGGCGCGGTACTTCTCGAGAACGCAGGTCGGACCACGGAGGCGGCCACCTGGTACCAGGCCGCGGCCGAAGCCGGCGAGACACAGGCACTGCAGCCGGCGGCGAGCCTGCTCAGTCAGAACGGCTCCTTGTCCGACGCCATCTCGTGGCTGCACCAGCGCGCCGGCGAAGGCGATGTGAATGCCGCCCTCGAGGCCGCCCGACGGCTCAGAAACGACGGCCAGAACAGAGAGGCCATCACCCTCTACCAACGCGCCGCTCAGTCGGACAGCGAAGGCCAAGCCCTTCGTGCAGCAGCGTCACTGCTACGACGCAGCGGGCGTTCGAAGGAGGCTTTCGAATGGTTGAGGGAGAGAGCGGAGGCCGGGGACAGCAGAGCGTTCAAGGAAGCGGCCCATGTGCTGTGGAGCATGGGGGAGCGCGGCAGTGCGCTTGCGTACTACGAACAGGCTGCGGCTTCGGGTGATGTGTCGGCGCTGCGTGAGGTGGCTGACCTTCTGCGGGCCGGTAACGAGACAGAGCGGGCGATCCACTGGTACCGGCGGGCCGTCGACAGCGGCGACTACCTCGGTCTGAATCCGCTGGCTGACCTGCTGAGGGCCGAAGGCTGTCTTGACGAGGCGCTGCACTACTACCTCCTTGCGGCTGAGGAGCTCTCCGACGTGGTGGCCATGCGTCTGGCAGCTACTCTGCTTCGACTGGGCAACCGACCCGTCGCGGCCTTGACGTGGTACATGAACGCCGCAACTGCGGGGGATCATGCGGCCCTGGTCCACATCGCAGCTCTTCACCGCGACGCAGGAGAGGTCGACACAGCACTCACGTGGTACACCAAGGCCGCTGATCACCACGAGCGGGACGCCTATCGAGAGGCGGTCTGGATGCTGTGGGAGGTGGGTCGTCTGGACGACGCCCTCGAATGGCTGCAGCGACGCACAGTCAGTGGCGACCGTCAGGCCGTCCGGGAGATGGCTGATCTGCTGCGTGAAACCGGAAGGCTCACCGAAGCACTCGCTTGGTACGAGCGCTCCGCCGAAGAAGGCAGCACCTACTCGGCACAGCACGCCGCCACCCTGCGACGGCTCCTGGAGAACTCGTGAAACCGGCCCTCGGGGGTGCCGCGTGACCGGGAGGTCCGGGTGGGTGGCGGTCAGGGGCCGGTGCCGGACTGCTGCTCCGGCACCGGCCGACGGCGTCCGCTACCGGGCGGGGGGCCCCGGCGCGCGCGGGCGCCCCGGGGGCCCCCCCCCCCCCCCCAACAGGGGGCCCCCCCCGCG